>NZ_CP118108.1:4345000-4590000 GCF_028747985.1 Paenibacillus urinalis | reverse complement strand
ACCAAGCTCAGTCAAACTCCGAATGCCATAGACTTAATTCCGGGAGTCAGACAGTGAGTGCTAAGATCCATTGTCAAGAGGGAAACAGCCCAGACCATCAGCTAAGGTCCCCAAGTGTGTGTTAAGTGGGAAAGGATGTGGAGTTGCACAGACAACCAGGATGTTGGCTTAGAAGCAGCCACCATTTAAAGAGTGCGTAATAGCTCACTGGTCGAGTGACTCTGCGCCGAAAATGTAACGGGGCTAAACACACCACCGAAGCTATGGCTTGATACTTATGTATCAGGGGTAGGGGAGCGTTGTATGCAGCCGTGAAGGTGGACCGGAAGGACTGCTGGAGCGCATACAAGTGAGAATGCCGGTATGAGTAACGAAAAGATCAGTGAGAATCTGATCCGCCGAAAACCTAAGGGTTCCTGAGGAAGGCTCGTCCGCTCAGGGTAAGTCGGGACCTAAGGCGAGGCCGATAGGCGTAGTCGAAGGACAACAGGTCGAAATTCCTGTACCACCGTAAATCGTTACGAGCGATGGGGGGACGCAGTAGGGTAGTGACGCAGACTGATGGATGTCTGTCCAAGCAGTGAGGCTGGTATGTAGGCAAATCCGCATACTATTAAGGCTGGACTGTGATGGGGAGTGAAAATTACAGTAGCGAAGGTCATGATCTCACACTGCCAAGAAAAGCCTCTAGCCAGATGAAGGTGCCCGTACCGTAAACCGACACAGGTAGGTGAGAAGAGAATTCTAAGGCGCGCGGAAGAACTCTCGTTAAGGAACTCGGCAAAATGACCCCGTAACTTCGGGAGAAGGGGTGCCCCGGTAGTGTGAATAGCACGAGGGGGCCGCAGTGAAAAGGCCCAAGCGACTGTTTAGCAAAAACACAGGTCTGTGCGAAGCCGCAAGGCGAAGTATACGGGCTGACGCCTGCCCGGTGCTGGAAGGTTAAGGGGAGCGGTTAGGGGTTAAACCCGAAGCTGTGAACCGAAGCCCCAGTAAACGGCGGCCGTAACTATAACGGTCCTAAGGTAGCGAAATTCCTTGTCAGGTAAATTCTGACCCGCACGAATGGCGTAACGACTTGGGCGCTGTCTCAACGAGAGATCCGGTGAAATTTTAATACCTGTGAAGATGCAGGTTACCCGCGACAAGACGGAAAGACCCCATGGAGCTTTACTGCAGCTTGATATTGGATTTGGGTACGATCTGTACAGGATAGGTGGGAGCCTAGGAAACAGGAGCGCCAGCTTCTGTGGAGGCAACGTTGGGATACCACCCTGATCGTATCTAGGTTCTAACTTGGTACCGTGATCCGGTGCGAGGACAGTGTCAGGTGGGCAGTTTGACTGGGGCGGTCGCCTCCTAAAGAGTAACGGAGGCGCCCAAAGGTTCCCTCAGAATGGTTGGAAATCATTCGAAGAGTGTAAAGGCACAAGGGAGCTTGACTGCGAGACCTACAAGTCGAGCAGGGACGAAAGTCGGGCTTAGTGATCCGGTGGTACCGCATGGAAGGGCCATCGCTCAACGGATAAAAGCTACCCTGGGGATAACAGGCTTATCTCCCCCAAGAGTCCACATCGACGGGGAGGTTTGGCACCTCGATGTCGGCTCATCGCATCCTGGGGCTGAAGTAGGTCCCAAGGGTTGGGCTGTTCGCCCATTAAAGCGGTACGCGAGCTGGGTTCAGAACGTCGTGAGACAGTTCGGTCCCTATCTGTCGTGGGCGTAGGAAATTTGAGAGGAGCTGTCCTTAGTACGAGAGGACCGGGATGGACGTACCGCTGGTGTACCAGTTGTTCCGCCAGGAGCACCGCTGGGTAGCTATGTACGGACGGGATAAGCGCTGAAAGCATCTAAGCGTGAAGCCCCCCTCAAGATGAGATTTCCCAACTAGTAAGACCCCTTGAAGACGACGAGGTAGATAGGCTGGGGGTGGAAGTGCAGCAATGCATGGAGCTGACCAGTACTAATCGGTCGAGGGCTTATCCAAAAAATACCCCAACAATGGGGAAAGCAATAAATCGCACATTGTTTCGTATCTAGTTTTGAAAGAACAATCATATGTTCTTTATTCCCTGATAGCTCAGTTGGTAGAGCACTCGACTGTTAATCGAGTTGTCACAGGTTCGAGTCCTGTTCGGGGAGCCATGGAGAGGTGTCCGAGTTGGCCGAAGGAGCACGATTGGAAATCGTGTAGGCGCCAAAAGCGTCTCGAGGGTTCGAATCCCTCTCTCTCCGCCACTATTTTTATAAGTAAGGCCCGTTGGTCAAGGGGTTAAGACACCTCCCTTTCACGGAGGTAACAGGGGTTCGAATCCCCTACGGGTCACTTTAATTTATTCTTTATATAATGGAGACTTAGCTCAGCTGGGAGAGCATCTGCCTTACAAGCAGAGGGTCGGGGGTTCGATCCCCTCAGTCTCCATTCTTAATATCGCGGGGTGGAGCAGCTCGGTAGCTCGTCGGGCTCATAACCCGAAGGTCGCAGGTTCAAATCCTGCCCCCGCAATTGAATTATATGGAACTGTGGTGTAGAGGCCTAACATGCCTGCCTGTCACGCAGGAGATCGCGGGTTCGAATCCCGTCAGTTCCGCCATCTTAGAATAAGCTTCAGGGTGAGAAGCCGATTAGGGTTCGTCGAAGCATTTGCATCGATAGCAATACTTCGCAGTCTCGAATGAATGTGAGAGTATCCCGTCAGTTCCGCCACTTAACTTATTATGATATAATATGGCTCGGTAGCTCAGTCGGTAGAGCAGAGGACTGAAAATCCTCGTGTCGGCGGTTCGATTCCGTCCCGAGCCACCATTTAACACCTTGTGCCGGTGTAGCTCAACTGGTAGAGCAACTGACTTGTAATCAGTAGGTTGGGGGTTCAAGTCCTCTCGCCGGCACCACAGTTTCATATGGAGGATTAGCGAAGTGGCCAAACGCATCAGACTGTAAATCTGCTCCCGTAAGGGTTCGGTGGTTCGAATCCATCATCCTCCACCAGTTTCATAGGGGCATAGTTTAAAGGTAGAACAGCGGTCTCCAAAACCGTTAGTGTGGGTTCAATTCCTGCTGCCCCTGCCAATTACCTTATAATTTATATGGCGGTCGTGGCGAAGGGGTTAACGCACCGGATTGTGGCTCCGGCATTCGTGGGTTCAAGTCCCATCGATCGCCCCATTTATATTTTATTGGGGATTAGCCAAGCGGTAAGGCAACGGACTTTGACTCCGTCACGCATAGGTTCGAATCCTATATCCCCAGCCATTTTTGCGCGGACGTGGCTCAGCGGTAGAGCATCGCCTTGCCAAGGCGAGGGTCGCGGGTTCGATTCCCGTCGTCCGCTCCATAATAAGGCGCCATAGCCAAGTGGTAAGGCACAGCTCTGCAAAAGCTTTATCCCCAGTTCGAATCTGGGTGGCGCCTCCATTTCTTAAGCGGGAGTGGCGGAATCGGCAGACGCACAGGACTTAAAATCCTGCGGTAGGTGACTATCGTACCAGTTCAAGTCTGGTCTTCCGCATGTTAGATCAATATGTGCCCTTAGCTCAGCTGGATAGAGCGTTTGACTACGAATCAAAAGGTCAGGAGTTCGAATCTCTTAGGGCACGCTTTAATTAAATAAGCCGGTGTGGCGGAATTGGCAGACGCGCGCGACTCAAAATCGTGAGGGAAACCGTGGGGGTTCGAGTCCCTTCACCGGCATAACTCAGCAAGGAGCATTACTAACATAGTAATGCTCCTTGCTTTTTTTGCGTTGAAATTTCATTCTATAAGCGTGTTTTCGTCTACATATCCGTGACTTTAAATCGAGTCAAATCGTTGGGTATTATACGGATAAGTTGGTAAGAAAAAAAGAGACGAGAATAGGAGGCTATATTGCCTCCTATGATTAGATTGCTTTTCTATCTTCCCGATATTGTCCAGGTGTGACGCCCTCTATTTTCCGGAAAGAGCGAATGAAGTTTTGGGAATTGTTGTACCTTAGTTTGGTAGCGATGTCCTTGATGGACATATCGGACGTTGTCAGCCATTTTTTTGCCATACTAAAACGATAGTTGGTCAAATATTCGCTAAACGAGCAGCCGGTCTCTTTACGAAACACACTGCTAAGATAATTGGCATTGTAATGAAGACGATGGGCACATTCCTCTAACGTAAGATCTGTATCATAATAATTCTGCACGAGGTCAATGATCTTCTCAGAAATATGATGATACTGAGTATTCTGGCGATTACGGAATACACCAAGAGTAGGAAGAATAAGCTTGGACCAGAACCAATTACGGATCTCATCAACAGTGTCCAGCTTCAGAATATCTTCAAAGACAGAGCGTTTCTCATGATAGATTTGATGCACACTAATTCCTGACTCTTGCATGATCAGCAGAAGATTATTAAGCAGCCGAGTAATCGGTATTTGGTATTCATGGGGAAGCAGCTCAAGATCGAAGATACCGTCAAGCAGCTGATCAAAAGTATCACGGGCCTTGCGCTCATCTGCCAGCTTGATCGCCTCTATCAGCTCATTCTCCAGCTGTGCTGGATAAGACAGGTTAACATAGTGCTTACCGTCATTTAGATCCTGATACTGGATGACGATGCCTTTACCGAGCTTGATCCGATGTCTGAGTGCCTCGAGCCCCTCACGATATGCCATAGAAATACCGTGGAACGATTCCACAGGTAAGCTAATCCCGATACTCACTGATAGATCAAGCACTTGATCAATATGGTTTTGAACATCCTCTGTTAAAGAGTAGAGATAAGCATTAAATACGGTATCATCCGTTTCTTCACCGCCAACCAGCAGAACGATGGTATGGTCGATAATGACCGGACTAAGACGCTCTTTCTGTGAGACAAGCTCTTCCAGCATATTTTGTACGGCAAACAATAACAGCTCAAGATCCTTTTTCTCATATCGGGTTTGCTCCGTAAAATCAATCTGAATGGTCAAGACAGCCATCGTGCGCCATTCGTTGATTTGTTTGCCATAACCATATTGCTCGAGCTTGTGAAGAAGCTCATTTGATTTAAACTGACCTGTGAATACTCTCGTTAGATAGAAGGTTCTAACCTGCTGAATGTGCTGATGCAGCTCCTTTTCAAGCCTAGTCTTCGACTGGAATAAGTCAGAAACTTCAGCTCCAATATGCTCAAATTCGTTACGTTCTGGTCTAAGCCCCAGCTCATTCAGTAATCTCCGGATAGGTGAATAAATGCGTCTTGATCCAAGAAAGGCCATTCCAACGGAAATAAGCAGCAAAGCCAGACACATCAGCAGTGTGTAGGTTCCAATTTGTGATGATTTTTGAGTAAGACTCTGGATGGAGGTTGCCGATAAGTAGGTCCAATCATTAAGCTCAGAACGATAATAAGATACCGCGTAATCTTGGCCCGAGAGTTCCGTTGTAAACTGCCCGGACGGCTGCTCGAGTCTGCCTTCGGCACGAAGTCCACTCTCAGCTAAGGACTTGCCAATCAGTTCCTGATTATAGTGAAACAGAATACGTTCATTGGCATCTAAGATAATAATGTCTTCCGTCGAGTCACCATCCTTTTGGATAAAGTCCTTTAGCTCACAGGAGGGGATATTGGCGATCGCAAGACCAGATTTCTCGATCCCGGTGGCCGGCAGTTTTTTGACCAGGCTGATATTGTACTGGCAGTTGGCACCGTTCGCATTCTCCTCACTATAAAACCATTTCGATGGAGTGAGAGTCCAGCCTGAATTTTCCTTCATATTCTGAAGACTCTGGATCTCATCGGCGAGGGGATAATCATCGAAACGGTAGAGACCTGAGTTTTTGATCATCCAATTTTGGTTGAAATTGATGAGTACAACATCATCGAGCTTGGTTTCAAATGACTGCATGTTTCGGACTTCAGTGCGGAGATCATTATAGGTTTTGAAATCGGTTACAAAAAGTGGGCTATAAAGAGCGTTTTTAAGCACACTGGAGCTGACTACCTGATTAAGTGTGTGGTTGACAGTCACGAGCTTTTGCTCTAAATTGGAATTAATTTGCAAAATAAGCTGCATCTTACTGCTGTTGACGTTCCGCTGTATCTCCTGAGTAGAGGTAACATAAGCGAATACACCGATGAAAATGACAGGAATCGTGCTCAGCAGGAGGACGAAGATCGTTATTTTGCTTAAAAAGCTCAAAGCGTTCCAGCGCATGGACATCACCTGTCTCGATTAGTAATTGAGGCTTCTTATTGATTATGCCTATAAATGGAAAATTCGGCAAGGGGGATGGGCTGTTATGATGATTCTTTTTAAGCGAAAAGCATGGGGGAGACGCTTAATTGCGGCCGGAGCAGGCTTATTGTCCATCATGCTCATTAGTGGCTGCAATAGTGGAGCCCTTAAGGCGGAACTGCAAGTACCAGCAGAGGAGAAGCTTCCAATATCAATGATGGTCCCGCTCCATTTTCCCCATCCGCCGAGCGATGAAATCATGGATCGAATTGAGCAGCTTACTCATACGGAGCTGGAGATCAATTGGATCACAGACGGTATATACACAGATAAGCTGAACACGGCACTCACGACCAATTCCATGAAGAAAGTTACCTTCGTGAAGCATATTGATTATCCGTTTATCAAAAATGCGATACGAACGGATGCATTCTGGGAAATCGGCTCCTATATCGAAGAATTTCCGAATCTCAGATATTTGGATTCCGGTATACTTGAGCAGACGGCGGTGGATGGACGTATTTACGGATTATACACAGAGAGACCCTCTTCAAGACAAGGCGTCATCATTCGAGAAGATTGGCTTGATCGGCTGGGGCTTGAAACACCGAAAACATTAGACCAGCTGTACGAGGTTATGAGAGCGTTTACTTTTTCTGATCCGGACGGAAATGGCATGGATGATACGATTGGATTAGCAGATCGGAACGACCTCACCTATGGGGCTTTTAAGACACTATCTTCGTATTTTGGAACACCGAATAACTGGCTGGTCAAAGGAAACACATTGATTCCTGAGTTTGAGACCCAGGCCTACCTGGACACGATGAACTTCATGAAGAAGCTCGTTAAGGAAAAGCTGATCAATCAGGATTTTGCTGTCACTAGCAAGGATGTACAGAGAGATATGATCATTACAGGCAAAGCTGGTGTATATATTGGCAGCATGACAGATGTGCAGCGTTTGTATGATGAGACTAAGGTACTGAATCCAGACGCAAGATTCACGCTTTCGAATCGAATACAGGGGCCGGCAGGATATAAAGTGTGGTCTATACCGAATTATAACGGTGTTTTTTTATTTTCGAAGAAGGCCATAGAAACAGAAGCGGAGCTGAAAAAGATCCTAGGCTTTTTTGACAGAACGATGGATGAGGATGTAGCCAATTTAATGCGCTATGGTATTGAAGGTATACACTACACGGTTCAGGATGGCAAGGTGCTGCTCGATGAAGGAACATCAATTCTGCGGGTTAACGAAGTAAATCCGTTGTACACATTAATGATTGCGGATCTCAGCAACCCTAATGTAATGCCAATTGCGAAGCAGGAAGCATTAACTGCATTAGCAGAGGAATTGAGCATGGATAATGAGAAGTTCCTGGTTCAGGACCCGACGCTCCATCTGGAGTCTGATACGTATGCCGAAAAAAATGTGGAATTGGAAACATTGATATCCGATGCAACCTATCATTACATTTTGGGAAATCTTGATCAAGAAGGCTTCGCCCGTGAAATTGATCGATGGAAGCAACTGGGCGGAGAAGATATTATACAAGAATATACTTCTGCTTATTTCAAGTGAATAGGTATAAGGAACCGTCCAATGGTGATTCGCAGGAATCAGATTGGGCGTTTTTTTATTCTTTGTGAGCGGAAATAACGCTAATAACCATGATAATCATTTGATTAGGTGTCATAAGAAATCGGGCGATATGGGCAAATGATTGTATTCGTACTCTGTTTTTCAAATGTAATGTGAAGAGGCAAGCAAGTTATCCATCAACTTAATGGAGGTCATGACAAAAATGAAAAAAAGAACATTCGCCATGCTTAGTCTTTTAACGTCATTCAGTATGGTTCTATCTGCCTGTGGAGGCGGAGGTGACAGCAGCTCAGGAACTCCCAGCGAACCAGGGGCAGCTCAAGGGGGAGAAGAAGCATCCAATCAACCGGCAGAGATTACGATTATGCTTCCTCTAAACACTGCAGAAACTCCACCGGATACGATTAAAAATGAAGTGGAGAAGCTGACAAATACGAAGCTGACGTATCAATTTTTTCCGGCCGACACTTATGAAGAGAAATTAACGACCTCCTTTGCTACAGGTTCATTACCCGATGTCACTTACCTGAAGAATCAGGCCACATTCATTCAAATGAAGGAAGCCATTCGTGACGGACAGTTTTGGGAGATTGGTCCTTACTTAAGCGAATTTGAAAATTTAAATAAACTGAAACCACTCATTCTTGAGAATACAAAGGTGGATGGAAAGCTCTATTCATTATATATCGGCCGGCCATTAGCAAGGCAGGGGCTCATCTATCGTAAAGATTGGGCAGATAAGCTGGGCATTGAAGCACCAACCAATGTGGATCAATTCTACAATATGTTGAAAGCGTTTAAAGAGCAGGATCCGGACGGAGATGGTCAGGACAATACGATTGGACTGACCGACCGAAATGATTTGGTATATGGAGCCTTTAAGACGGTTGCTTCCTGGTACAACGTTCCGAATAACTGGGGGGAGAAGGATGGACAGCTCCAGCCAGATTTCACATTCCCTGAGTATATGGAAACCCTCGATTTCTTCAAGAAGCTTCATCAGGAAGGGCTGATCAATCAGGATTTTGCAGCTACGAGTAAAACAGATCAGGTTAACTTGTTCACGAGCGGTAAGGCAGGAGCTTATGTAGGGGCGATGTCGGATATTAACTCTCTTCACAAGGACCTGATCAAGAATGCGCCGGATGCTGTGCTGGATGTGGAGAGCAAAATTGCTGGACCTACCGGAGAAGCGGCAACCTGGGCAATTCCTGGTTATAACAATGTCATTTTGTTCCCAACTTCCGCGATCAAGGATGAAGCAGAGCTGAAGCAGGTGCTAGCCTTCTTTGACAAGATGATGACTCCTGAAGTGGCCAATTTAATGTACTGGGGACAGGAGGGTGTACATTATACCGTTGAAGACAGTAAGGCAAAAGCATCGGAGGATCAGGAAAAAACGGAACGTGAAGTCAAGGGCTACAAAGACAGTGTTATCGGGGAACCCGAAACCAATGGAATGTATGAAGGTTATCATGATCTGCCGGGCCGAATCCATGCAGAAGAGCTGACCGTGGCGAATGAGGAGATTGCCGTTCACGATCCTACGGCTGCGCTTGATTCTGAGACCTATACAACTAAAGGTGTAGAGCTGCAGACGATCATTACGGATGCGACTTACAAGTATATTTATGGAACCTTAGACCAAGCAGGATTTGAAGCTGCTATAGAGCAATGGAAGAAGCAAGGCGGGGAGCAGATTATTCAAGAATTTAATGAAGCGTACGCAGCCAAGAAGTAACAATAGGGTCTCTGTAGTTATAAAAGTTTCAGTATTGCCAAAAACATCCGATGATGTTTCATCCAGACGTTACTAGTGCCGCCGGGCATAACGGATAGAAAGGGAGAGAGCCATGCAGGAAATCGCCGTTCCATCTGCAACAACCCGTAAAAAGGAGAGCAGGCTGCGTAAAAGAATTTGGAAAAATAAATGGATTTACGTCATGCTGCTCCCAGGTATTCTTTATTTTCTTATCTTTAAATATTTACCGATGTATGGACTTGTCATTTCATTTCAGGACTATAAGCCGTTCAAGGGGATACTTGGCAGCGAATGGGTAGGATTCGAGCACTTTGCCCGATTGTTCAATGAGCCAGATTTTCTAAACATACTCACGAATACACTCATCCTGTTCGGGTTAAATCTGCTCTTCTATTTTCCAGTGCCGATCATTCTTGCCCTTATGCTGAACGAGGTGAGGAACTCCTTCTTCAAAAAGACATTCCAAACCCTCGTGTATCTGCCGCATTTCATGTCCTGGGTTATTATCGTATCGATCGGCTATGTCATGCTGACGATGGACGGCGGGATTGTGAATGAGCTGCTCGTATTTTTTGGCTTCGAGAAAATAAATTTCTTGCTCAGCACAGAGTGGTTCAGGCCAACGTATATCATTCAGGTGATCTGGCGTGAGGCAGGCTGGGGAACAATTGTTTACCTTGCTGCCATTGCCTCTGTTGATCCTCAGCTGTACGAAGCGGCAAGAATGGACGGAGCGAATCGGCTGCGTCAAATATGGCATATCACACTTCCTGCCATTCGCAGTGTCATCATTATACTGCTCATTCTGAAGATCGGCGATGTGCTGGAGCTTGGCTTCGAGCATGTATATCTCCTGCTGAACTCCATGAACCGTGAGGTTGCCGAGATCATTGATACTTATGTCTATACAGCTGCAATGAAGCAGGGACAATTCAGCTATAGTACTGCGATCGGCTTCTTTAAATCCTTTGTTGGATTAATCCTTGTCATGGTCGCCAATAAACTAGCCAAAAAAATGGGCGAAGAGGGCGTTTACTAATCTCGTCGGGAGGAGAGAGAAAATGGTTGAAGACAGAACGCTGGGCGGTAAAATGTTCTCTATTGTGAATTTTATTCTGCTTGCCGTCATTGCACTGGTTACTGTATTGCCATTTGTGCATGTGGTCGCTGGTTCATTCACGACAAGTGCTGAAATGGCAGCCAAGAAATTTGTACTCATCCCGACAGATTGGAGTTTGGATGCCTACAAGTTTATATTTTCAACAAATACGATCTTTCGAGCGATGCTGGTATCCATTGGAGTTACCGTCATTGGCACATTGTTCAGTATGCTGATTACATCACTGATGGCATATGGACTCTCGAGACGGGATCTGGATGGACGCAAGGTTATCATGTTTATGGTCGTCTTCACGATGCTGTTCAGCGGAGGGATGATCCCTACGTTTCTCGTTGTGAAGGAGCTCGGATTAATTGATACGTATGCTGCCCTGATCTTGCCAAGCGCTATAAGTGCCTTTAATATGATCATTCTTAAAAATTTCTTTCAGAACATTCCGGAGGGCTTGGAAGAATCCGCGAAGATCGACGGATCGAATGATTTTGGAATTCTGTTCCGTATCGTGCTTCCGCTGTCCATGCCGGCCATTGCAACCATCTCACTGTTCTATGCGGTTACGTATTGGAATACCTATATGAGCGCGATCCTTTATTTAAATGAGAGTAAAATGTGGCCAATCCAAGTGTTGCTGCGTCAAATCGTTGTACTCGCAAGCGGTATGGACTACAGCTCAGAGCTAGATTCCTCCGTTCCACCGCCCGACCAGGCAGTGAAGATGGCGGTAATCGTGGTAGCGACACTGCCGATCCTGATGGTCTATCCATTCTTGCAGAAGCATTTCGCGAAAGGTGCGATGCTGGGTTCGATTAAGGGCTGAGCCAGCTGTTTGAAATTTTGGTTATCAAATGTGAGTCACTCCGCTCCTCTTCACCAGAGGAGCGGTTTTTGTATTGTAATTATGCTCACGATAATGTCTGTACTTATAAGGTCTTGGCTCATCCCCGACCAGAGTCTAGGTTAAAAAACCGTCCCCGGTCCGTTTTGAAAAGAAGTAAATTCTCCTAAAATAAAGTCATAAGGAACACGAAGTAAAAACAAGAAACAAAACACGAAGCAAATCGTAAAGAAGGAAGACAAACAAGAAGGCGGTGATAACAACATATGAGATACAGTAAAGGTAAAAGCTTAGCGATCATCCTGATCGTCGTGGGAGCCTTGATGCTATTCGGAGGATTTCTTCCCTTCCTGGGAGCAGTAACTAGAGAAATTATGGGTTATCTGGTTCCAATCGCGATGATCGCTCTTGGATACTACGGTGTCAAGAGAGGCAACACCTTAATCGGTTATATCATTCTTGTCATTGGTGTGCTGGTTCTGATCAGCAAGCTGGCATGGTTAATCGGACCCCTCATTGCAATCGGGTTGATCGTATTTGGGATTTACATGCTGAAGGACAAGAGCAATCACAGCAGCAGACGTTACTAATTAAATTTAACAGTTGGAAAGGGAGGTCAGATCAAGAATGGGCGTATTTCGTCGAATGCGGGATATCACCGCAGCCACCATTAATGAACATCTGGAACAAAGTCAAGATCCTGTCAAGCTGATCGATCAATTTCTGATGGATACACGGAATGAGATTGGAGAGGTTGAGAAGCTTCACCAGCAATATTCAAGACATACCAGACAATTAAAGCAGCAGGTAGATGAGGCTTCAGCCATGATTGCGAAGAGAGAAGAGCAGGCTCTGCTGGCACTCAAAGCAGAGGAAGATCATCTGGCCAAGCTGGCATTGCAGGAAAAAATGCTCTACGAAGAAAAGTACAAACAGTATATCGAACTGTACGATCAAAGTAGAGATGCATTAACAGAGCTTGAGGAGCAGTTAGACCATCTCAAGACCGAATATCAAGCAGTGTACAGTAAACGCCAATATTACTATGCAAGAATGCAGACGATACAGCTGCAGCAAAGAATGAATGAACGCTCTGGCCAATATGGCGGAAGACATGTTCCGGGAATGTTCAATCGTCTCGAGGACCGGGTGTCGGATCTGGAGTATGAGGCAAGAAGTCTTCGGGATCTGCGCCGCGGCGAGCAGACAAGAGAAACCAGCCAGTATTCCGTTTCAGATCTCTTGGAAAGAGAGATGGCGAAGCTCAAGAAGAAGCTGGAGAACGGAGGAAAGGAGTAATTAGATGAGTAAATTATATCGATCAAGACGCGATAAGATGGTAACCGGGCTACTCGGCGGACTATCCGAAACACTCGGCATAGACTCCACACTAGCAAGACTGATATTCGTAGTCAGCATCTTTTTTACAGGCGGCGTAATGATCTTCCTTTATTTCATTGCTGCGCTTGTCGTACCGAAGGAATATATTCCACCTTATGACCCTTATGGTCCAGGACCTGGTCCAGGTGCAGGCGGATATTATGGAAAAGGCAATGAATATGCGAACCAAGGCGGGTTTGCTTCCTATAGAGAACCGCAGAGAGACCGATTCAGCGGTAATCGTTATCAGAGTTCTAACGCTTATGAGCCCAAAACGGATGATCTCGACTCCATGATGGGTGACATTGAGAAGAAAGCATTAAAGAAAGAAGTAGAAGAGCTGCGCCAAAAACTATCGAAGTATGAGAAGGGAGATTTATAAAATGGGAGTATTTAAAAGAATTAAAGATATGACAAAAGCATCGGTGAATGAAGTTCTGGACAAAGTAGAAGATCCGATTGTAATGCTGAACCAATATATTCGTGATATGGAAGCAGAAATTCGTGAGGCAGAAGTTACTGTCGCGAAACAAATGGCGAATGAGCGCCGGATGAAGCATCGTTTGGAAGAAGCGGAACGTCTTGGTGTACAGCGTGAATCGCAGGCTGAGGCAGCACTTGTTAACGGGCAGGAGGAAGTCGCACGCAAGCTTCTTGAAGAGAAGATCTACTATGATCAAAAGGCAGAGGAGTATAAGAACTTCCATGTGGAAGCAGAGACTCAAGCTAAAGAGCTTGTGCAGCAGCTTCATGACATGAAGGATGAGTTCTACAAAATGCGTAACAAGCGCAATGAGCTTGTATCCCGTGCACAAATGGCTAAAGCCAAAAAGCAAATGAACCAAATCAACAGCGTTCACACGATCGAAAGCGGCAATGCATCTCTTGGATTCCATCGTATGGAAGAGAAAATTATGCAGCTTGAAGCAGAAGCAGATGTCATGCGTGCTCCATACCGAAGCAGCTACACGAATAATCCGGTAGAAACGGAGAAACAATTCAAAGTAAATGAGCAGCTGGAAGCACTGAAGAGCAAGCTGAACGGCAAAGCCTCTTCTGAAGAAGCGCCTAAAGAATAAGCTATTCAAGTCAGCATGAACTTATGATAGAATCAAGCAGTGGTTTGAACTAGGTTGAATAGAGCCATACGGGAGCGATATTGTTCCGTATGGCCTTTTTTAAGACAATAGACCGGATTTAATGGCAGTAGTGCGATTCAAATTTAGCCAAATACATAATCGGCCAGTGCGGTCGAAAATTGACATGAGGGGGTGCGACAGATGAGTAACAAAAAGCAGTTTTTTGCAATACTGGCGATAGGGATCGGTCTGCTGATGCTGCTTGGGGATTTTATCAGCTTCTTTACGATTGTCGCACTTCTCTTATTGATCTATGGTTACTTCAAATTCCAATCGGGCAATGCCAAAAAAGGGCGCACATATCTGGGCGTCGGCGCAGCCATTCTCATTCTTGATAATTTGATCTTTGTTGTAGGTGTAACCCTGATTTCACTTGGGGTGTTCTATTGGAAGGGGCGTAAAGTCCAGCCGAGAGAGGGCTACATTATCAATCAAAATTTCATGTCCAATTTTGCCTGGGATGAGGAGCCTTGGATGCTTCGGAACACATCGATCTGGCATGTCATCGGTGAAGTGGATGCTGACTTATCGCTGGCCATTCCAGAGTCAAAGGAAACGGTTGTTTATTTGCAGGGAGTGATGGGAGATATTGATTTATCCATCCCAGAGGATTATGGTGTAGAAATCGAGGCCTTTATATTACTAGGCAAGCAGCAGTTCGGGAATGATCAAAAAGGTGGAGCGATGAATCGGCTTGTCTATCGGACTCCGGGCTATGAGAACAGTGAATATAAAGTGAAGTTTGTTATTTCCTATTTAATTGGCGACCTAAACGTGCGATTAACGTAATACTCAACAGGAGGGAGGACTCCCTTATGCAATCCACTAAAACAAAAAATATGGTTACGCGTAGTATGGGACAGAGCATATTGCTTGCACTGGTGCTGGGTCTGGTTACCTTTTATATATTTTACTCCTATGGATACTTGATGCCGTTTGATGAGTGGGATCATTGGTTTCAGGCTGGAGCCACCCTTGTATTACTGTTGATTGGATTTGGTGCAATTTATGGCTTCTTCCAAATGTATAGAACCAAAGTACAGCTAGAGAGACTGAGGGAAACTTTACTGCAGTGGGAGAAGGGGAGTGTGACGAGGGCCGTTCCGGAGCTTGGATATGATGAAGTCGGGCGAATTGGAGAACAGCTGGGCCGAATCAGTAAGAAGTGGGAGGAGCAGGTCACCTCGCTTCAGCGCCTCTCCACGCATAATGCTCAGCTTGCTGAACAAGCAAGAGTATCTGCCATTGTAGAGGAAAGACAGCGTCTAGCCAGAGAGCTGCATGATGCGGTGTCCCAGCAGCTGTTCGCGATATCCATGACAGCTACAGCAGTAGGACGTACACTGGAGAAGGATTTTGACAGAGCACAGCGTCAGGTGGCGTTAATCGAGGAAATGGCCTCTGTTGCCCAATCCGAGATGAGGGCATTGCTGCTGCATTTACGGCCTGTATATCTGGAGGGCAAGCATCTTGAACAAGGACTCAAGGAGCTTGTGAGAGAGCTTCAGTCCAAGGTGCCGATGGAAATTTCGCTTGAGATGGATGAAGGCATTCAGCTGGTAAAAGGGATAGAGAATCATCTATTCCGTATTATTCAGGAAGCCATGTCCAATGCCCTTCGGCATTCTAAGGCGGAAAGAATCGAGATTCGAATTCAGCGAAAGGATAAAGCCATTCGGGTCATTATCCGGGATGATGGTGAGGGCTTTGAATTGGATGACAAGAAGCAGGCTTCATACGGGTTGTCCAATATGCAGGAGCGTGTAAATGAGATTGGCGGATCGATCGTATGGATAACGGCTCCGGGCAAAGGAACCCGAATCGAAATAACAGTGCCGGTCATGGAGGAAGAAAGCGAGGGAGCATAGGATTATGGAAGATGAAAGTATGGAAGTTGCCATTAAGGTGCTGCTGGTCGATGACCATGAGATGGTGCGGATTGGGCTGGCGGCTGTGCTGGATACCGAGGATGGGATCGAGGTTGTTGGTGAAGCAGGGAGCGGAGAGGAAGGCATTCGTCTTGCTCAGGAGTACCATCCCGATGTCGTTCTGATGGATCTGGTGATGGAAGGAATGGATGGGATTGAAACGACCAAGCAGCTGTTAAAGATGCAGCCAGAATGCAAGGTTATCGTACTTACCAGCTATCTGGATGATGAGAAGATGTATCCCGTCATTGAAGCTGGAGCATTTAGCTACTTACTTAAAACTTCACGTGCTTCTGAGATTGCGGATGCGATCCGTGCTGCTGCGCGCGGTCAGTCTGTTCTGGAGTCTCAGGTAGCTTCCAAGATGATGAACCGCTTCCGTCAGCCGCAAGAGCAGGCCAAGGCGCATGAAGGCCTCACTGAACGTGAGATGGATGTTCTAAGACTGCTCGCACAAGGCAAATCGAATCAGGATATTGCGGACACACTGATTATCGGTATTAAAACGGTCAAGTTTCATGTGACGAATATTCTCGCGAAGCTGGGGGTAGATGATCGTACGCAAGCTGCGATTTATGCTTATAAGAATGGCCTGGCCGAGTGATAAGGAACAACTCTCAAATTCAAATTCATATAAACTGCGCATCACAATGTAAGGCCCCGAGACTCTGAATAGATGAGCCGGGGCCTTCTCTTACTTTATAGAAATATTAGATGAGGAAGAGCAAAGCGAGGAACGAGAGACCTAGTGCCCAATCATAGCCATAGCCGCCGTAAGGATAGAAGCCTTTAACTACGGCCTGCTTCTTTAGCTTTTTCTGTTTTTTCTTCGGCTGCTCTGCTTGTTTGCTCTCGAGTACACTCGATTTGTAAGCTCGGCAGGATCTGTATTTACTTTTGCGTTCATCAGTCAGAAAAATATGGGTTCCATTACAGCTGTGCAGTCTGCCTACGAACCGTCTGCCGTCTTTCATGACAGCACATACCATTTTACCGCAATGCTGGCCTATATTTTCCGGGGATAACGGACGTACAGGATACATAACATTCACCTCAATCGTAGATATTGTACTAGAGAGAATGAAGTTAAAGGTAGGGTTCTCCATTCTGTCTAACTTATATGTATTCTCTTAAAGTCGAACAGGTATAGACCTCTAACCAAGCCTTGTATGATAGATGAGCAATTATTTGAAATCTGGTTATAAGAATAAGAGAATACCTATACTAGTAGGAATTAAGGTCTTCTTAAGCATAGCTTCGGAAGTTCAGTTGTGCTAAAATGTCAGCAACATCCAGGAAGCTCTATAAGCAGTTCAAAAATAAAACTATCCGATAGGGAAAGAAGGAGCTATGGCGAACATTCAAAAGGTTGAAACAATGCAGGCATCGAGTGCGGTATTTTTCATTTTTGGAGCTACGGGCGATCTTGCCCGGCGCAAGCTTTTTCCTGCGATCTATAGTCTTTACCGGGAAGGTAAGCTGTCAGATCACTTCGCCGTGATCGGTCTGGCAAGACGTCAGCGTACACGTGAGGAGTTCAGAGAAGATGTGCTGTCCTCGATAAAAGAGTTTTGTCGTTATAAGCCAGGCGATGGAAAGCAAGAGGAATGGGACGAGTTTGCGCGGCATTTTGAATATAAGTCTTTAGATATTCATCAGGTCGATGGGTTTCGAGAGCTTAATGCCTTTACGGAGGAAGTGGAACATGAATTTTCCATTCCCGGCAATCGTCTCTTCTATCTGGCGCTGGCTCCCGAGCTGTTTGGAAACGTGTCTTCCCATCTTAAGGAAGGCGGGCTGCTTGAAAGTGCAGGCTGGCACAGGCTGATCATTGAGAAGCCCTTTGGCTATGACTTGGGCTCGGCAGAGCAGCTGAATGAGCAAATTCGTGAAGTGTTCCGTGAAGAAGAAATTTACCGGATCGATCATTATTTGGGCAAAGAAATGGTACAGAACATAGAGGTGATCCGTTTCGGCAATGCCTTTTTCGAGCCGTTATGGAATAACAAGCATATTTCCAATATTCAGATAACGCTGGGTGAGACCGTTGGAGTTGAAGAGCGCGGAGGATACTATGACCAGGCCGGCGCTCTTCGTGATATGGGACAAAACCATATGCTGCAAATGCTCACGATGATTGCCATGGAGCCGCCAAGCCGGCTTGTGCCCGAGGATATCCGGGATGAGAAGGTGAAGGTGCTTCGCTCTTTACGGCCATTTGTTTCAAGTGAGGATGTGAGCGCGAATGTCGTTCGTGGTCAATATACGGAAGGTGATGTGAAGGGTGTACATCTGCCCGGTTATCGCCAGGAGGATAAAGTAGATCCCGGTTCCAATACGGAAACGTATTTTGCGGCGAGGGTATTCGTCGATAACTTCCGGTGGGCCGGAGTGCCCTTCTATATCCGTACTGGTAAGCGACTGCCTGTGAAAACGACAGAGGTGGTTGTGGAGTTCAAATCCATGCCGAACAATGTGTACCTTGGCCAAAAATATAAGCTCGAGCCAAACCTCCTTGTCATCCGTGTAAATCCGATGGAGGGTATTTATATCAAGATCAATGCCAAGAAGCCAGGTACAGATTCGGAGATTGAGCCGCTTGCCATGGATTTTTGCCAGAGCTGTATGATTGGAATTAACTCCCCGGAGGCTTATGAACGGCTCATTCATGATGCCGCAGAAGGAGACTCCACCTATTTCACAAGATGGGATGAAGTTGCAACAGCCTGGTCCTTCGTAGACCGTATTGCAGCGGTATGGCAGGAACAGCCGGAGAGTCTGTCCTATTATCCTGCTGGCAGCTGGGGGCCGTCTGCAGCGGATAACCTGCTGGAGCAGGATGGACATCATTGGTGGCCGGTTAATGGACAGGATGAAGACAACGTCATCTGGATAAAGAACAATGAAGGATGAATAAACCGAGCTGGATAATTGAATTAGATTGTGATTCTTAATGATGCAAAGCAGGGACCCTTCTATAATCAGGAGGACTCTGCTTTTTTAGTGTGAGATAAAATATACAGGTAAAAATAAATAACAAATGTGGTATAATAGGAGAGTTGAGCCATTTAGATGGATAGGTTCCTTTTGCAAGATGACGACAGGAATGATTTTATATTTTGAAAAATAAAGTTTGATGAATATATGAGTATGAGAGGGATAAATGAACATGAGCAAAACCACGAATATTTTGCAGGAGGAGGTCGACAAACGCCGGACGTTTGCGATCATCTCTCACCCGGATGCCGGGAAGACGACGCTGACTGAGAAGCTGCTGTTATTTGGGGGCGCTATTCGCCTGGCAGGTACAGTAAAGGCTCGGAAGGCAAGCAAGCATGCGACAAGTGACTGGATGGAGATTGAGAAGCAGCGGGGGATCTCTGTAACGTCCTCTGTAATGCAGTTTGATTATTTGGGTCATCGTATCAATATTTTGGATACACCGGGTCACCAGGACTTCAGTGAGGATACTTATCGCACACTGACTGCCGCAGATAGTGCGGTCATGTTGATTGACGTGGCGAAGGGTGTCGAGGCACAAACGATTAAATTGTTCCAGGTATGTGCGAAGCGTGGAATACCGATCTTTACATTTATTAACAAGCTGGACCGTGAGGGACAAAGCCCGTTTGATCTAATGGAGGAGCTGGAGCGTGTTCTTGGTATTCGCTCGGTACCGATGAACTGGCCGATTGGTATGGGCCGGGAGCTCTGCGGTGTATATGACCGGATGAAAAATCAGGTGGAGCTGTTCCAAGGTGATGACCATTCCAAGATTAATGTGCAAAAAGTAGACAGCTATGAGGATCCGGTAATTCGTGAGATGGCTGGTGAATTCTTGCATGATCAATTAAAGCAGGAGCTTGAGCTTCTCGATGTAGCGGGTGATCCGTTTGATCTGGAGAAGGTGCTGAAGGGCGAGCTTACCCCTGTATTTTTCGGTAGTGCCGTCAATAATTTTGGTGTTCAGACCTTCCTGGAGAACTTCCTGGAGCTGGCGCCGAAGCCGGAACCGCGTAAGAGTACGGAAGGTGTAGTGGAGCCGACAAACGAGAAATTCAGCGGCTATGTCTTCAAGATTCAGGCGAATATGAACCCGGCACACCGCGACCGTGTCGCATTCCTGAGAATTGTATCGGGTAAATTTGAACGAGGCATGAGTGTGAAGCATGTTCGGGTAGGCAAGGAGATCAAGCTCTCTCAGCCTCAGCAGTTTCTGGCTCAGGACCGGGACATTGTACAAGAGGCCTATCCAGGCGACATTATCGGTCTGTTCGATCCGGGGATTTTCAGAATTGGAGATTCCTTAAGCCAAGGCAGTGAAGTGGTCTTTGACGAGCTTCCGACATTCTCACCGGAAATTTTCTCGAAGGTAACAGCCAAGAATGCCCTGAAGCACAAGCAGTATCAGAAGGGCATTGATCAGCTGACAGAGGAAGGTACAATTCAAGTATTCCGTACAGTGAGCTTCGATGAGACTATTCTTGGAGTTGTCGGGCAGCTTCAATTTGAAGTATTCGAGCATCGGATGAAAGCAGAATACGGTGTTGAAGTTCAGCTGCAGCGCATGTCGTATCAATTTGCACGCTGGATTATTGACGATAAGATCGATCCAAGCAAATTCCGGATTAACTCTACCCTTGTTAAAGATAAGAAGGACAATTATGTGGTCCTCTTTGAGAATGAATATGCGATGAGAACGGCAATTGAGAAGAATCCGACAGCTAAATTCCTGGAAACTGCACCGTAAGGCTTGTGCGAAATGTAGGGGCTTAGCATCACATACAAAAGAAATCCCTCCGTCCGAAAATGGGCGGGGGATTTTTTGCAGTTCAAGGCTATGGATGGATCGATTCTAGGTTAAAGGAACAGGCTTAACCTTCTTCAGATGCTCTTGCAGTACCTGAATCAGCTCATCCTGCTTTCCTTTCGGCAAATCCTTCCAGATCATTTCAAACAGGGTTCCGAGTCCCGGCAGAGCTGCTTCGGGTCCATCAACAGACCCCTCAATCATCTCTCTGATATCCTTATCCGGCTTACCATGTACCTTATGAACGATCGCTTGGCGCAAATCCAGTACGATAGACATGTGTTTGTCCCTCCAAAAGTAGTCTTTTCCTGCCTATATACTGTTCCCTGAGCAGAGCGTATAAATTCAAGTTTTCCATTCATTGTGCTATACTACTTAGGATGAATTGGTTGACAGTACTTATAATAATGAAGGGCTTGAATTCATCTCACATCTTTTATTGAGTAATGAAATGGATTCACCTATAGAATAATTTTTCTTATACCTAAGATGATATGGAGGTACCATATTATGGCCAAAAAACAATATGCCGTGATCGGTATGGGCCGCTTTGGATCGAGTGTTGCTTATGCACTTAGTGAAATGGGTTTTGACGTTCTGGCAATAGATCGGGACGAGCATAGAATACAGGACATATCCAATGTAGTGACACATGCCGTGTCCGCAGATTCAACGGATGAGGAAGCGCTTAGAGCGCTCGGGATTCGGAATTTTGATGTGGTGGTCGTTGCCATAGGTGAAGATATTCAGGCGAGCATATTAACGACACTGATCCTGAAGGATATGGGTATCCACTCTTTAATTGTGAAGGCCAAATCGGAGCTTCATGGCAAGGTATTGTCCAAGATTGGTGCAGATAAAGTCGTCTATCCGGAACGAGATATGGGAATGCGGGTTGCTCATCATCTGGCGTCGCCTAATATTTTGGATTATATTGAGCTGTCAGAGGAGTACAGTATTCTGGAAATGAAAGCTTCGTCGAACATTATTGGACAGAATTTGTTACAGCTCAACATCCGCGCTCGTTATGGCTGTAACGTCATTGCCATCCGCAAAGGAACAGAAATGAATATTTCACCAGATGCAAGTGATGAAATACAGCCTGAGGATGTGCTTATTATTGTGGGTCACAAAGATGATCTAACCAAGCTAGAGCTTGCCTATTCAAGATAAAGAAGGATTGAAGACATATGGAAATCGTTTCGGTACATAATCCGAGAGTGAAGGAATGGGCTCAGCTGCTCGATAAGAAGTATCGAACCCGGCAGAACAAATACATTATTGAAGGCATTCATTTGGTTCAAGAGGCGTTAAGCTATGATGCTGATATCGAATGTATTGCTTATGATATGGATAAAGGAATACCGGGAGAGCTGTCAGGTTATGCGGATTCGGAAGATCGTGCGGAGTGGATACCGGTGTCTGCTGCTGTCATTGAGAAGTGTACCGATATGGTGACGCCGCAGCCGGTGTTTGCCATCGTTAGAAAAGATGCGGCAGGGTTAAGTGAATTCTTAGACAAGAAGGACAGCTTGATTATTGTGCTGGATCGGCTTCAGGATCCGGGCAATGTCGGTACAATTATCCGCAGCGCAGATGCAGCTGGGGCAGACGGTGTGATCGTTGGTCGGGGGAGTGCAGATGTGTATAATCCCAAAACGATACGCTCCACGATGGGTTCATTTTTTCATCTGCCTGTCGTTGAAGCGGATCTGTCTGAAGTGCTTCCAAGAGCTAAAACAGAAGGGGTTACACTTGTCAGTACATCGCTGGCTGCCGACAGCTCCTGCTATGATTATGATTTTAGGGGAGCAAAATGGCTTGTCATTGGTAATGAAGGCAGCGGTGTCTCTGAGGAGGTAAGCCGTCTTGTGGATGATGCCATTATTATTCCAAGTCCCGGACAGGCAGAATCACTGAATGCGGCAATGGCTGCTACCATACTTATGTTCGAAGCGATGAGGCAGCGGCATTACTCCGCCTGATCGCGGACTGGTGAATTAAATAGACAAGAGACATCGAGATGGCAACGCCCCTTTGGATCACAAAGGGGCGTTGCCATTTAATTTAGGAGAATACATATGAACTTAATAAGCCGGATTACGGATTATGACATTTTGGGTGAACGTTCAGCACTTCTGCATTCCGTGTCCCGGTATGGGGCTAGAGGGGTGCTCGTCGATGAGAATTCCAATATTGCGATGATGCATATGACCAAACGGAGGCTATACAAGCTGCCTGGCGGGGGAATCGAAGGGTCAGAGACGCCGGAAGAAGCCTTTTTGCGTGAAGTAGAGGAAGAGACAGGCTATCGGGCAAAAATTACGCATCCGCTCGGCCGCATTGAGGAACATAAGACTAGAAATCAGTTCCTGCAACTATCCTACTGCTTTATTGCCAAATCAGTTGAGGAGAACACCGTGAAGCTCACAGCCAAAGAGAAGCAGCTTGGGTTGACGGTGAACTGGATGACAATGGATGAAGCTCTTACAGCAATGGACAGATCGCTTAGGATTTGTCGGGAGTATTCGAGTAAATTTATGATCCTAAGAGATAAAACCATATTGGAGCGGGCCATTTCCGTTCTAAATATATAGTTTCAATTCTACCTTTTTAATGATTTATGAAATTGATTTGGTTAAGAAAATATTAATATTTTGTTAAAAATTGAGGTTTGAAACCATGGTATAATGCTCGCAAATCCAGTTAAAGGGGGTTAATTCAATTTCATAGCTTAAGGGAGTTATGGGATTGATACGGTTAAGAGTTTTAGTTATAGGATAATGGTTAATCCATAATATGGAACTCGTTAAATATTGGAAACGGCTATGGATGAGGAGAGACAAGATGATGAAATTGCGCAAACTGACGGCAATTCTATTAATACCTGCACTTATTTTGCTAAGTATGTATATAGCCCCCGCTGCTTCTGCGGATGCGGTAGAGGGAGATATTATTGTTATACTCGGTGAGGATTTGACTGCTGCACAGAAAGAACAGGTGCTAGCCGATCTGGATGCTCCTACAGATGCGATGACGATCCAGGTGACAAATGAAGAAGAACATAAATATCTGGGGAGTCATATGTCCAAGGCACAAATCGGAAGCAAGGCGCTCAGCTCGGCTAAAATCGTAATCGGCAAGCCTGGAAGCGGCGTGTCAGCGACCTCCAATCACATCAACTGGGTGACCAACGATATGTACCTTAATGCGATGATTACAGCAGGGGTTAAGGATGCCCATGTTAGCATTACCGCACCATTTGATGTATCCGGTACAGCTGCACTGACAGGGATTATTAAAGCATATGAAACAACGACAAATACGGAAATCCCGGAGGAGCAGAAGCAGGTTGCTAACGAGGAGATCGTAAAGACGGCACAATTATCCGATTCCATCGGTGCGGAAGAAACAACGACGCTGATGACGAACATCAAAGAAGAACTCGCCCAAAATCAGCCTGAGACGAGAGAAGAAATGCAGACGCTCATTATTAATATTGCAAACAATCTAAATATTACAATTCCCGAAGCTCAGCTGAACGGATTAGTGGATCTGTTTATGAACATGAAGGATGCGAATATTAACTGGAATGCAGTAGGGGATCAGCTGGAGCAAGCCAAACAGCAGTTCACTGATTTTATTGAGTCGGAGCAGGGACAAGGTATTCTGGCAGCGATTAAAGATTTTTTTGTAGGACTGATTGAAATTATTAAAGGCTGGTTCTCCTAATTGAATGGAATATTGTAAGAGAGCACTTCTTTCAGCGGATGGCTGCGAATCATATGCAGGCATCCGAGGAAGGGTGCTTTTTTTATTTTGATCAAATATTATAAAACAAAGCAGCAGTTGAGCGTGTTGAATTAAATATGGGAAAGGGAAATCGACTTCTTAATAAAT
The DNA here is from genome assembly GCF_028747985.1 of Paenibacillus urinalis. Classification (NCBI taxonomy): domain Bacteria; kingdom Bacillati; phylum Bacillota; class Bacilli; order Caryophanales; family Paenibacillaceae; genus Paenibacillus; species Paenibacillus urinalis. The sequence continues at coordinate 4,565,323 of NZ_CP118108.1, read as the reverse complement.
TTGCGCTCGAAAGGAAGATATAGGCTATGCGTAAAATGATCACCGGATGTGTTATCGCTGCTGTTCTTCTTCTCCTCACCTCTTGTTCAGATCATGCCGATAAGGAGAAGGAGTCAGAGGGAGTACATTATACGCAGCAGAACCACATTCCTGATAAGCAGCAGCAGGAGCAGCTGGAGGACTACGTCGCAACGCCTAATCAGGATACCGCTACTCAGCAGGAACTTACAGGCCAATCAAAGCCAGAGCTGCCTCATGCTCAGTTGACCAATAAGGTTGAACTGGAATATATCGAGTACGACAGAGATGTAGTGTCATATGAAGACTTAAACAAAAGACCTGAGCTTGAAGAATGGCAAACCGCTGAGGTCCTGGAATGGTATAACCGTATAGTACCCGATACACTGGAGCAGGCAGGTCAGATAGAGCTGGTGCCAACTGTCCAAATGGCCATTCAATTACCACGGAATAAGGAAGTCAAGATATTATACGCGATTACCTCTCCTGATAAGGTGTATCTGCAGCTGCGATCATCTGAAATAATAACGTACAGAACTGACGCAGAGGATATCAAGCTGCTTCTGGAGACGCTACTATTGGATGGACCTTATAAGCCCATTGAAGGTATAGAATATCGGATTCTAACTGAGGAGTATCTTGTAAATGATGATCCTGATAATCCTGAGATCAGTTTATTTTACCGGGAGTATAAAGTGTATAAGGACTATATGACAGGATCTACTCATGGGGTTAGTTTAGAACAAGTCGAAAATATGAGTGAGGCAAAAAAAGCGTTAGAAGGATTTGGCAGTCTAAAGCTTCCTCCAAATACAATCGTTAGCCCTAAAGTGCTGAAACAGTGGCAGGCAGAAGGATATTATCCTGTACAGGAATATTCAGAGGAGTCTGTGCGAGGACTGACTTATGATGATCTTCTTGAACGAGGCAAATAGCCGTTGAGTTATAGTAATGTGGATTATCGAAAGCTTGACTAGACAGCTTCAAAAGTTCGACTACAGAGCTTCAATTCAGATAAAGATAAAATGTAGATGGCATATAAAGATAACCCCCGTAACAGCTTACGGGGGTTATTGCTGCATAGATTCATCTTTATCTGAGTTAAGACTAGAGCCATTTCTTAGCCCATTGTCCGATTGAGCTCAAAGCACGTGCAAGCTCTGTCCCTTTGCGGGTAAGTGAATATTCAGTACGGACAGGTCGGTCAGCAATGACATTCCGAATGACAATGCCTTCTTCCTCGAGTTCTTTCATTCGTTCGTTCAGGACGCGCTTGCTTAAGTCCGGGATAACAGCATGTATTTCACTGAATCGCTTGGGCTCCTTCATTAAGGTGTGAACAATAGGCGCAACCCATTTCCGACCAATAATTTGATACGAACGCGAGACTTTCTCACACATCTGCATATGATTTGACGTCGATTGTTCATCCATTTTCAAGGTCCCCTTATGCACTTGATTATTAAAAGTAACTTCTATTGTACATGGAGTTATTCCAGAATGTGAAAAAACAGTTATTAGAATTATTTATAGAATACCATGGAAAGCGCTATCATAACAGAAAATTTTTATTGTTCACAGATTCGACATTTTTTGTTGACGAAAGGTGTCAGCTGGGTGTATGATAGTCACGTTAATTTAATTGGTTACAAATAATAACCAACATCGAACGGGAATTGTATTTTTTTGTAGGTAATACATGTGGTGTTGATTATGGAAATAAGTGCGAATTATCGTTGCGTAATTTTCACATGATAACTAGCGCACAATATAGAGTAGAGACACGGGAGGCATATCAGAATGGATTCAATGACTTTTGTCCTGTTCGGGGCTACTGGCGACTTAGCCAAGCGAAAAATTTACCCAGCACTATACAACCTGTATGTTGATCAAAAGATGCCATCATCATTTTCTGTTATTGGTCTAGGAAGAAGAGAAGTGTCCGATGCTGATTTCCAGGCAAGAGTTGAAGCTTCACTTCATACATTCTCTCGCCGTTCTCCTGAGGACGCGGCTAAGGTACGTGATTTTCTAGGCGCATTTCGTTATACATCGCTTAACAATACCAAGCTTGAAGATTATAAGAAACTGCTTGAAGTGGTTGAACAACGTGAGCAGGAGCTTGGCATTCCACAAAATCGGATGTTTTATTTGTCGGTTGCTCCAGAATTTTTCGAGCCTATTGCCGAGAATATCAAAGAAAGCGGGCTCGGTTCAGGCAGCGGCTGGAAACGGCTTATCATTGAGAAGCCATTCGGTCATGACTTGGTATCCGCAATACAGCTGAATGAGAAGCTAAACAGTACTTTTGCTGAGGAAGAGATTTATCGGATTGACCATTTCCTCGGTAAACCTATGGTTCAAAATCTCGAGGTACTAAGTGCAACAAACCCTGTCATGCATGCATTGTGGGGAAATCATTATATTTCGAATGTACAAATCACCGCAAGTGAAACCGTTGGAGTCGAAGAGCGGGCTGAATACTATGACCATACCGGAGCAGTAAGAGATATGTTCCAGAATCATATGCTGCAGCTGCTCATGATGATCTCACTTCACCTGCCGAAGAAATCTTCTCCTGATGAGGTTCGTGCGAAGAAGAGAAATACGGCACAGTCCTTGATTCCTCTGGAGGAAGAAGCACTCGATCAGCATATTGTAAGAGCACAATACCAAGCAGGTGATCTTCAAGGCAAACCTGTAGTTGGTTACCTGGACGAGCCTGGGATCGAGGCAACTTCCAAGAACGATACTTATTTCGCAGCAAGATTGTTCCTGGACGATCCATTCTGGACAGGGGTTCCTTTCTATGTTCGTACAGGTAAACGTCTGAGTGAAAAATCGACACGAATCGTGGTGGAGTTCAAGCAGCCGTTAAGTACAGGAACGTCGGAAGGCGAATCGGTATCTGCTAACTTGCTTACTATCGATATTGGACCGAAGGAAGGCATGCGCCTGACGCTTAATTCCAAGAGCCCGATGCATCATGATACGATTGAACCGATGGAGCTTAGCTTCAATTCCTCATATGACAACGTACCGGAAGCTTATGAGAACCTCATTTTTGATGCGCTTCGTAGTGATGCCACATTCTTCGCGCATTGGGATGAAGTAGAGCTGTCATGGAGATGGGTTGAACCGATTCTTAAAGCCTTTGCTGCAGATGAGGTACCACTTAACTATTATGCGGCGGGAACAGAAGGTCCAGCAGCAGCGGATGAACTGCTTGCACAGGACGGAAATCGCTGGCATTAATCATTGTTCTAAAACGTTATCCGGCTGAGCACAGCCGATGACATAGATTGGTTGTTGGACAAAAAACAGAGAAGATCTAGGAGGCAACATACATGAAGGTAGGACTTATTGGATTAGGAAAAATGGGATTAAACCTGGGGAAAAACTTGATTGATCATAAGCATGAAGTCGTGGCTTACGACTTAAACGCAGGTGCTGTCGGAGAAATGAAGGGATACGGTGCAGCAGGTGCTTCTTCTTACAAGGAAGTTATTGATCAGCTGGACTCTCCTCGCATTCTGTGGATCATGGTTCCACATGCTGTCGTTGATAGTGTTATCGCTGATCTTACCCCTCTGCTGGATAAAGGCGACATCGTAATCGAAGCAGGTAACTCGCACTACAAAGAATCGATTGCCCGCTATGACCAGCTTAAAGCGCACGGTGTTCATTTCATGGACGTAGGTACTTCTGGCGGTATGGAAGGCGCAAGAAACGGCGCTTGTTACATGATCGGCGGAGACGAAGAAGCATGGAGCATCGTTGAGCCTCTGTTCAAAGATACCTCTGTAGAGAACGGCTATCTGTATGCAGGTAAAGCAGGAAGTGGTCACTTCCTGAAAATGGTCCACAATGGTATCGAGTACGGTATGATGGCTTCCATCGGGGAAGGCTTCGAAGTGCTTGAGAAGAGCGACTATGATTTTGACTATGAAAAAGTAGCACGTGTATGGAACAACGGATCGGTTATCCGTTCCTGGCTGATGGAGCTTACAGAGCGTGCATTCTCCAAAGATTCGAACCTTGATGAAATTCGCGGAGTTATGCATTCTTCCGGTGAAGGTAAATGGACGGTTGAAACGGCATTTGATCTGCAAGCAGCTACACCGGTTATTGCTCTATCCCTTCTGATGCGTTACCGTTCCCTTGAGAACGACACGTTTACAGGTAAAGTCGTTGCTGCACTTCGTAATGAATTTGGCGGACATGCGGTAGAGAAGAAGTAAGACCGTAATTCCCTTCGGATAGGGATTTCCCAGAAAGGATCTCTGTTGATCCTTCATATACACGATGCACTTATTCTGAGAAGGAATTTCGCTTTTGAGCGAGGTTCCTTCTTTTTTGTTTTTTATGACCAGGCTTACAGCTTGATCTTCTTTTTTGGAGTCTGTCTGCATAAGGATAAATGGACACACCTCTCTTAAGGGAGGAATGCGAAGCATGGCATTCAAACGAGGAAGATGGCGTACACAGCGTCAAAAAACCGGGGGTCAGCGTAAAAAGTGGATTTTGATTGTACTGTTGGTGATTGTCATCGTGACCATCCAGTCTATTAGTTATGTGGAACGGAATTTGAAGCCGCCTATTATGCATCTGGCAAAAATCAGAGTGAAGCAGCTCGGGACAGAGGCCATTAACAAAGCGATTACGAGCCAAATCTCTGCCGCGGGTCCTTCGAACGAGCTGATTGATTGGAAGACGGATGCAGAGGGGAAAATCAGCGGATTCATGCTGAACTATAACGAGCATATGCGGATTACCTCAAATGCGTTGTCTGTCGTTCAGACCACTTTACAGGAGATGGAGACGATCGAGGATCACGTTCCTGTAGGGCAAGCGCTGGGCAGCCCGCTGCTATCCTCCTTCGGGCCTAAAGTGCCAATTCGGATCGAGCCGCAAGGTGCAGTTAAGGTTGACCTCAATACAAGGCAGCAAAATGCTGGTATTAATATGATACTGGTCGAGGTGTACATCCATATTGTGGCTGAGGTTGCTGTTGTCGTTCCGCTGGATATGGAACCGGAAGTGGTCGACACGGAAATTCCGATTTCTTATTTGTTAGTCGTAGGGGATGTACCGATGTATTATTACGACGGCAAGGGAAATCCAGTTGGAGAGAATGGAGCTAACGCACCAAGTATTGCAATCCCATCCCTCCCAGGCGGAACAGTGCCTAATACAGGAGTGACCACTCCAGACGCGGGCACGACTGTTCCTAGTGGAGAGGAAGAGAGTGAGCTGTACATGGAGGAGCCAGACTTTTCGCTTCCGACAGGTAATGAGTGAGTTGATCCAGTGAAAGAACTTGCAGTCATGCGAGTGATTTCTCATCCAATGAAAGAACTCGCAGTCATGCGAGTGAATTCACATTTAATGAAAGAACTCGCAGAACAGAGTGGTCATCTACTCTTGATCTGCGAGTCGCTTTATTTTTTGCTGTTCTTCTTGGCTTTACGCGCCCGATACTCGTCATTTTCCCATTGTCTCAATAGCGGATAAGGGTCAAATGACCATTCAGTTAAGCCACTGTCACGATAAATACCATAGTGCAAATGAGGGGGGAATTTTCCCTGCGTACCCGGCTTGCCATATCCTGAGCTGCCCACCCATCCGATGGTTTGTCCTGGAGTGACAAGGCTGCCAACGTGAACCGATTTATCAAAGCCGGAGAGGTGTGCGTAATAGTGGTAATGATTATCCAGGTCTCTTATTCCGACACGCCAGCCTCCAAATGGGTTCCAGCCTTTGATCTCAATGACCCCATAGCATGTGCTTCGAACAGGGTATCCATGAGGCGCAAACAGGTCTGTTCCTTCATGGATTCTCCGGCCGCCCCAGCTCCGGCTCGTTCCCCAGGTGCTGCGATAGGAGTAACCATTGCCTAGCGGCAAAGGAAAAGCATGCTGAGCAAGATCCAATGTATCAAAATGCTTATAAATCTTTGCAAATTGCTGGATGCGCTGCACAGATCTCGAATTTTGATAATATTGCCACAAGGCAATACCTAGATCGTCTGAGGATAAACCATATTTGGATGTAATTCTTGCCATGCTGTAGAGGACATCATAATCATTGTTGGGATCGGCGATATTGTCACCAGTACCATCTAAGCCATATCCGCCGAATACCTCGATGGATAATGGATTTCGATCTAAAGAATCTGGATTTAAGATACCGGACCAGAGCTGAGGTTCAAAAAACACCCCGGTCAGCCGCTCTTCATGGGCGCGGTCCTTCGGATGTGCCTTCGTCATCGTACGCTCGTACTGATCAATGGCCGCCAAGTAATACCATGGAACACCGCTGACTGCACTGATTTGGTCGTACAGAATTTTGCGTTCCTTATAGATCTCTTCTTTAGCTAGAGGTTTCGTCTCTTCACTTTTTGCATACACATCGGTTACTGACGAAGCAAAGAGGGAAGCGGATATTATCAGTGTGACGCCGAGGTTCAACCATTTTTTCTTCTGAATCCGTATCAAAAAAGCCAATCCTCCTTTCTTCATATTTTTCATTGTATTTAGGTTCACACATCAGCATCGTTTTTATCCGTCTTTACAGAAAAAAGCTGGAGTTTAAGTCCTACAAATTATTTCGATTTGGAGCTTATTTCCACAAATCCATGTTATAATGTGTTCCATGCGAAAATTCCAACTTGATATAGAAAGAAGGGTCTCTTTTGGCGAATAAAGTAAAAGAACCAAAACCCGATTGGATCAAAATCAAGCTGACGACGGGAGATAATTATCAAGAGATTAAAGATATGATGCGTTCAAAGACGCTGCATACGGTATGTGAAGAAGCACGTTGTCCGAACATTTACGAATGCTGGGCTAATCGAACAGCAACTTTTATGATACTAGGAGACATTTGTACAAGAGCCTGCCGATTCTGTGCGGTTAATACAGGGCTGCCTACAGAGCTGGATTTGAAAGAGCCGGAGCGAGTAGCCGAAGCAGCAGAACAAATGAACCTGAAGCATTGTGTTGTCACCAGTGTGGCCAGAGATGATCTTGCTGACGGAGGAGCTTCCATCTTTGCAGAGACGATTCATGCCATTCGCCGAAAACTGCCTTTTTGCAGTGTAGAGGTATTAATTCCGGATTTTCTCGGAAACGAAGAGGCCTTAAAGATCGTGATGGACGCTAAGCCGGACATCCTTAATCACAACATGGAAACGGTCGAGCGCTTGTCTGACAAAGTTCGGGCAAAGGCCAAGTACAAGCGATCCCTTCAACTGCTTGAACGTGCCAAAAAAATGCAGCCTCATATTCCAACGAAGTCCAGCATTATGCTCGGCTTGGGGGAGACTTGGGAAGAAATACTGCAAACAATGGATGATTTGAGAAGCGTAGACTGTGATATTATGACGATCGGTCAGTATTTGCAGCCTTCGGACAAGCATTTGTATGTTGAAAGATACGTAACACCAGAAGAATTCTCCAGGCTCAAGGACGAAGGCCTCGCTCGTGGCTTCAGCCATGTTGAATCAGGGCCAATGGTCAGAAGTTCTTATCATGCGCATGAACAAGTTAAGTCTGCCGCGAATGCTAATAATGTAGTATGATAAGAGCAGGCCTGAACCTATGGGCGGTTTGGATAGAAAGGAAGGAAGACGGTTTTGATTCAGATTAGCGGGAAAACTTACGAAGTATTACAGGACTATCGAAATGGTTGGAATCCGGAAGCCTTTCGTGACCGGTATAGTGAAGTCCTGGAACGCTATGATTACATCATTGGGGATTGGGGCTACAATCAACTCCGGCTCAAAGGCTTCTACCGAGATAACCATCCAAAAGCGAACAAGGATACATCGATAGCGGGAATAGTTGATTATATTAACGAGTACTGCAACTTTGGGTGTGCTTATTTTGTGCTACAGAAACTTAAGGAACCTAAAGAATACAAAGAACACAAAGATAACAGCAGCAAGGAGCATAAAGAATCCAAGGCTGTGAAGGAAGCAAGAGAGTCCAAGGAAGCTGCAGAGCCTAAGGAAGCCACCGAAATTAAGGAATCCAAGAATTCTAAAGAAACCAAGGACAAAGAGAATATGGAAAAAATAAAAAGCAGCTCCTCATAAGGAGTTGCTTTTTATTTTAGTCCAAAAATGCAGTTCGAACCCGATCCCAGAACGGATATGGACGATATCGGGCAAAGCTGACCTTCTGGGTAGAAACCTGGCATTTTACAGAGATCAGATCGTCTACTGTTAAGTTCACATGGTCAATGGTCAGTAGCAGACGTTGAGATTTGCGAGAGAAGATGTCGCAATGATGATGCTTCGGTAGAACGATTGGCGAGCCTAATGTACGGTAGACCCGATTATTAATGGATGCAATCTCTGCAATCTGCATCGCTTCAATGGTCGGATGAACCATGGCGCCGCCGAGTGCTTTGTTGTACGCCGTACTTCCCGATGGGGTGGATACACAAATCCCGTCACCACGGAACATTTCAAATGTGACATCGTTAATATCGACCTGGGCAACCACGGTGCCGTCTACACCTTTTAACGTGAATTCATTAAGGGCGATCATAGAACTCACACCGGACTTGCGCCGAATCTCCAGATCAATGAGCGGATACTCGACGATACGAGGGGAACGGGCAGCATCCTTATTTCCTTCAGCCATAAGCTGTATGAGATCCTCAAGCTCGTCTGCTTTCCAATCTGCATAGAAGCCCAAATGGCCGGTATGAACGCCGACGAATGCGATATCAGGAATCCGGTCTGTGAAGGTGTGAAATGCTTGCAGCATGGTTCCATCTCCACCGATCGATATCACAATTTCCGGTGATTTGGCATCAAGAGTAAACCCATGCTCCTTGGCCAGTTTATGAAACTGCTGGGCTAAATCAATGGATAAAGAGTCTCCTCTGTCCTGAACATAATATCTCAAGATGAAAGCTCCTTTGTCATCAGTATAACTCGATGATATCCAATTTCAGGAGAGAAAACAATCAATATGCGTAAAGTTCTAGACATTACCTGAATCTTGAAGCGAGCCGCTGAAGGAGGATGCAGATCAAGGTCAGGACAAACAAGAAGAATATTATTACTAAGGTGAGTGCAATTTGATAAGGGACAGCCTGAAAGATGGCCGATGGGTATGGAAGGGAATGAAAGTGATCAGGCAACAGCATGAAGGATGATGTACTCTGATCAGGCATAACCAAGTCCCAGCAGACAAAGACAATCATCCCGGATAGCAATGCATGGACAAGTCGTGCCATCAAGAAAGGTGCATATCGTAACGGAGTTGGGTTAAGGATACTGACAACCTGCGCATGAACGGAGAGTCCTCCCCAAGATAATACACAGGCAGCAGCAGCCACTTTATACATTAAGGGTATGTCTGCAAGCGTTCCTGCATAACGAGCGCCGAGTGTAACTTCAAATAACCCGCCTACTAGGGCTTGGGAGATCTCTGGCGGCAGCCCGAGAGTCTTAAGCATCAGCTCCACTGTATGATACATGCCGGCCATCAGCCCTGCTTGAGTGAAGACCTCTAGTATAACGCAAAAAAAGACAACCAGGCCACCGACGACGGTAATTAGCTGCAAAGATGATTGTATCGCCTGCCTAAGCAATTCCCCCATCGTTCTACCGTCCTCGATACGTGCCTCATGCATTGCCTCAAAGGCAGCACGGAGTCGATGGGACTTAACATCGGATGAATCTGACTCAGCAGTCAAGTGCGAAGCTTTTTTTCCGTGAAACCGCATTAGCAAGCCTACGATCAGTCCAGCTCCATAATGTGCAATAGCCAGCATCACTGCCACGGCGGGAAGCTGAAAAAAACCGACGGATACGGCTCCGATCAGGAAGATGGGATCAGATGTTGTCGTAAAGGCAACCAGACGTTCGCCCTCATCCCGGGTAATCTGCTTCTTCTCCCACAGCTTGGCCGTCAATTTGGCTCCAATTGGATATCCTGAAGCATAGCTGATCGCAGCAACAAATCCTCCGGTACCGGGGATACGAAATACAGGTCTCATGAGTGGATGCAGGAGTGCGCCTGTAAAATGAACGATGCCAAGCCCAAGCAGCAGCTCAGAGATGACAAAGAACGGAAATAAGGAAGGAAAGAGAACGTCCCACCAGATGGAGAGACCGCGAACCCCTGCATTCCACACCGCTGTCGGATAAATCATCATGAATATGCATATAATGAGAAGGCCAAATACGATGCTTAGCGGAATAACTAGACGTTTCATGAGCATTAGTTCCTCCCGTAACTTCCGTTTCTCATCAATTGAGTCTAGTTAATATATGATCGTTATTGGACAAACAGGACAAAAAAATAAAGTAAGCGTTTCCAAATTAGCTGTAATTTAAAGTATTCTATGATAATATATATTTAATATAAGAAATAAGACTAAAGTCCTTTTTCAAATGTCGGATTTTCAACTTTTTTGAGGATGGAGTGATGTCATGATGGGAATTATAGCCGGTGTACTCGTCTGCGCTATCGTGTATGTGATGCGTGAAGCTCACACCCATCCGGGTGAAGAAGATTGGCGCAGCTATTAACTGAGGGGATGCGTCAAACAACGCTGCTAAGAGTTACTCGAGGTGTAATCTTTATAAGACAAGAGACCTATGAATGAAGAGGCTCTTGTCTTTTTTTGTCTCTAAGGCTAGGTAAATGAGGTATTGTATTTAGTTATGCGGAGTGAAATGCTAAAATAGCATCAAGCTGATTATAGAAAGAAGGCGCAATCGTTATGGATCCTAACAAAACGCTATATGAAAATCTAGGCGGAGAAAAGGGAGTTCGGGCTTTGGTCGAAGCATTTTATCCCAAGGTGCAGCAGAATGAATTGTTATCCCCTTTATTCCCTGAAGATATCCAGCCTGTTATGGAAAAGCAATATATGTTCCTAAGTCAATTCTTTGGAGGTCCGTCTCTGTATTCTGACGCTTTTGGTCATCCGATGATGAGGGCAAGGCATCTTCCTTTTCCTGTTACGGAAGAACGAGCTCAGGCCTGGCTCTCTTGTATGGCAGCAGCTCTGCAGGAGCAGGACTTGCCCGATTCTGTAAGGGAGTTTACTCTGAAACGTCTCTCAGGTCCGGCTTATCATTTCATTAATACCCCCTCACCATAAACAGGAATCAAAAAAAACGCCATCTCGGCGTTTTTTTGATGATACCAGCAGGCTTTGTGAGTACTTAGCCATATAATTGCAATGAACCCGAGCATTATTTACGAAGCGGCTGATCTGCCAGAAAATAATCCTGGTCATTATCGAGCAGTGTGACCCGATTATTGCAGCATGGGAAGACGAGAAGTTTCTTTTTGCCTTCGCGAATGTGAATCAGTTCTTTAGGTTTAAGCGGGAGCAGCACATTCTCTTGATCACAGAATGGACAGTACTGGACATAAATATCCCCCATCACGATATCATAAGGCCAGGTGTTCTCAAATGGAATCATGAAGTCGGCGAATCCTTCTCGTTGTTGGAAGAAGCCCCTGCTTGATTCTGCTCCTGCTTGGCTTCCTCTTTGGACAGCTCAGCCAGCTTCTGCATAAGAATGTGCTGAGGCATATGCATCAGCTGCTCGATGGGAATTCCTAGCTTCTTGGACAATGTGACTGCGGTATCGGCTGATATTTGTAAAGGTCTCATCAAGTTCCCTCCGGTAATAAACAATTTAATCAAAGTAGGTTGATCTAAATTCTGATATAGTATTAGTTATACACCTTGAATTAACGTACTTCAAACATGTTTTGTGTATTTTATTTTAATTTTTGAGAATGAGGTGGAGAAATAGTGAGTAACACACTTGCGCAAACCTGGAATTTGGAATCCGTTTTTAGCGGCGGCTCATCCTCAGCATCTTTTGCTGCTTATTTGAAGCAGCTGGATCAGGATATCACTGTTTTGGACAAGGCAATTAAAGAATATCAAGTGCCGAAGGCTATAGAGGATACATATGCTTTGGATTCTTTGCTTGACCAGCTTCAAGATGCAGCGGCGAGATTATATGAAGGCTCTTCATTTACCGCTTGTCTTGGAGCTCAGAATCAGGATGACAAGAAGGCCGTACAGCTAAGCGGTAAGATTGCTGCCTTATCCGCAAGACTGGCCGGAGTTCAGACGATGTTTGACAGCCTTTTTGAAAGAACGCCTGATGCCGTGTGGTCGGTATGGATGGAACGCCCTGAAATTCAGCCAATTTCGTTTGTGTTAAACGAGAGCAGATTAAAGGCCAAGGAAAAGATGTCTCCCGAATTAGAGAATCTTGCACTGGATCTTGCCGTTGATGGTTACCACGGCTGGGGAGAATTCTATGATACGATTGTAAGCAAAGTTCGGGTTCCATTTGAAGAGAATGGAGAAACCGTATATCTATCTGCTGGCCAAGCAGCTAACAAATTGCATGACCCAGACCCGAATGTGCGGGAGAAGCTGCTGCAGGACTGGGAGAAGGCGTGGAGCGATGCGGCAGATTACTGTGCGGATACGCTGAATCACCTGGCTGGATTCCGTCTCAAATTGTATGAAAGACGCGGCTGGGATTCAGTACTGAAGGAGCCTTTGAGCATCAACCGCATGTCACAGGACACACTCGATGCGATGTGGAACGTGATTACACGGGCTAAACCGACACTAGTGAAGTTTCTGGAACGCAAGGCTCAGCTCCTGGGGGTCGAGAAGCTGTCTTGGGCAGATGTGGATGCTCCGATAAGCTCCGCTACTGAGAAGATATCGTATGATGCTGCTGCTGCGAATATTGTGAATCAGTTCCGCAAATTCAGTCCAAGGATGGCAGAGTTTGCTCAGCATGCCTTTGATCATCAGTGGATAGAGGCAGAGGACAGACCAGGCAAGCGGCCAGGCGGCTTCTGTACAGGACTTCCTGTGAGCAAGGAAACCCGCATTTTTATGACTTATGCAGGAACAGCCTCCAATGTTTCCACTTTGGCTCATGAGCTGGGGCATGGGTATCATCAGCATGTGATGGACGATATGGAGATCTTGAATCAAAATTATGCCATGAACGTTGCAGAGACAGCGTCAACCTTTGCAGAACTCATCGTGTCCGATGCACTGATCAAAGAGGCGAAGGATGAAGAGGCTCAAATAGCATTGCTTGAAGAGAAGATACAGAATTCAATTGCTTTCTTCATGAATATCCATGCCCGCTTCTTGTTCGAAACGCGCTTCTACGAGAAACGGAAAGAAGGACTTCTTAGCAGCAGTGATTTGTCCGAACTCATGGAGGAAGCTCAGCGCGAAGCGTATTGTGACGCACTGGGGACGTATCACCCAACTTTTTGGGCATCCAAATTACATTTCTATATTACCGATGTGCCATTTTATAATTTTCCATATACTTTTGGATACATGTTCAGTATGGGGATTTACGCACAAGCGCAAAAAGAGGGCAGTGATTTTGCTGAGAAGTATGACGCGTTGCTGCGGGATACGGGCCGCATGACGGTAGAGGAGCTTGCTGAAAAGCATCTGGGTACAGATGTAACTAAACCTGCTTTCTGGCAAGGTGCTGCTGATCTCTGTATAGCTGATATTGAGCAATTTTTGCGTATGACACAGCATCGAGTTTAATGGAAGTTTGAAGAAGTTCAAGTTATTACTTATGAGTAGGACCTCGACAATTTATGTTGAGGTCTTTTTTTTATATTTGGATGAAAAAATTCTGAATTATATGTCGAATATTGAAGAGGGTCGACTGGATATTACCCGATTCGATAGGTATAAACGCAAAAATTAGTATATTATTCCTAATTTACTATTCATTTGTTGTATTAAGGAAAATATTGTAATATACTGAGTCACAAGCCCTATATAAAATAGGTCTAATATGCTAAGGAGGTAACATATGGTCTCACTAGATCAACTATCACTGCCTAGACAGCTGGATATGGTATTTAAGGAGCTTGATGAAGAGCTGAAAGGAATGGATTCTGGAATTGTATTTGTGCAAATACGGAATAATGTGATTGGTAAATTCGGTATTAAGCATTATCCGGTTCAGTTGCGCAGCGAGATCCATCCTGCGACCGGATTGACGGAGATGCAGCGCGTTTCTTTTCGACAGATGGCCCTGGAAACCTTGAAGCTGAAGAGACACTGGACACATGGAGAAATTACCTATGATTTTGGAGTTCGACAAGGAATGATTGTAGTAGACGCCACGCTTGAGTCCAATTACAATTTAGCAAGCTTGATGATTCGCTATCCACGAAATACATATCAAGAGAAGACTTCTGGTTAATGCAGGAAGTGTAAGAAGAATGAATAGATTAGAACCAGAAGAAACTTGAATTACAACGAAACAAAGCGGCCCTCTGGTTAGAAGACCGCTTTGTCTATCTGCCATAGATCTCTTCTTACACGAACAACACTTTTCAGTGCATAATCATGCAGAACAGCTTAGGCTAGATTTATGAGGAAAATTGCATCATTATTGACGACCAGCCAATTGCTGTTCAGCCAATTGAACAAGACGTTTTGTGATGTAACCTCCAAGAGAACCAGTCTCACGGGAAGTGTAGTTACCGTAGTAACCATCTTGTGGAATAGTTACACCAAGCTCTTGTGCAGCTTCCATCTTCAATTGTTGAAGAGCTGCAGTTGCTTGAGGAACGACAAGGTTGTTAGAAGATCTTCCATTTGCCATGTGTTGTCACCTCCTTTGTGCTTTGTGAGTTTAGTATGGTTTCAAAGAGATAAAATATACTCAAAATAGGATAAGGTAACAAGTGGAAAATTCGAGCACTCTCAACAGCAGTCACAAGAGTGATGAGGAACTAGGATTTAGATCGTTCAACAACAAAAAAGCAGCTGAAGCATATGTCAGCTGCTAGTGCGTATTCAGATCATCTATTTTGCGTGTTCAGGCTGTATTATTTCAATTGCGGTATGAAGTGAGACCGACTCTCCAGGCTCTATATGAATCAAGCCGGTAAATTCCGTATCCTTGTTCAGATTAGGGGCGTCTGGAAGCCAGGTGTAGGGCTCAATACATAAATAATCACTGGCTTCGCCTTTGGTAAACAATACCCAATGCTTAAAGGAATCCTTGCTGGCTGTATATTTAATCGTATATCCATCATTACGCTGCAGAACAGCAGTATCCTGCTCCATATTTGATCTGTAGATGGTGTCAAGATTTTGACCTGCAAGACTGATGCCTTCAGGAAGCTCTGCCTGAGCATCTAAACTGGCTAATTCACCTGTGGGTAGCTGTTCTTCATTCAGCGTATATATGCCTGTAACAGGTAAAGATATATTCCATCGTTCCGGTTCACCATCAAGCAGGAACCAGGTATGGTAGCCCATTCCAAAAGGAACAGCATGGCTGCCAAGATGAGTAATACGAAGCTGCTGTGTCAGAATGGACCCCTGTAAACGAAATGTCATCTCCAGCTTGAGCGGTACAGGAAAATGCTTCATCCACTGCTCATCTTCTTGAGTCTTGAATTCAGTTGTGACGGTGCATCCTTCTTCGTCTTCTTCAATATCACTGACGCACCACGGCTGTGTGCGGTGTAATCCATGAATATGATTGGAATGGTTGGAGTTTTGAGCGAATTGGTATTCGTGGCCCGCATACTCAAAGTGACCTCGGCAGATACGCCCTGGAGGAATCAGCATCGGAACGCCAAAATGGTAAGGTTTCTGAAGATAGAAAGCGAGATCCTGTTCATCTGGTCTTCGAACAACTTCTCGATTCTGAGCTCGATCATAGATGGATATAATATTGTTACCGAGGCGGGGCAGCAGGGTGACTTCAAGATCACGGCTGTTTAAGGTATAAGTATCATAGCCGTTCCAAAGTCCTTTGGTCACTTGTTTCATTTTATTAACTCCTTTTCCCACAAAAAATCAAAATACAACTTAAGTACAATTCGTAAGAACAAACTTAAGACTATCATATCAGATAATCAAGCCGGGCTGTGAAGAAGGATCTGTCATTTCCGAATGAAAATAATGTAATCTTTGGGAAATGGAAAGTGACGTTTGACAATCAGAGCAATAGATGCTTATGATATAGCAAAGCTCAATTGTAAGATGAAGAGCGCCAGATCATACGAATTAAAGCGATGATGAGGATAAGTAAGCTTAGCATTAGCAAGTACAGAAAGCCGGTGGTGGATGCGAACCGGTATTGCATGCTTTGTCTGAATGGCCCTCAGAGCTCCCAGGCACAACGAGAAGTATTATTCTTCTTTAGTATGCCGGACGATGGTTTCCGCGTTAAGGAACATAAAAGGCTGATGAATATCAGTGAATTAGGGTGGCACCACGGTCTCACGTCCCTTCTACGGGGATGTGGGGCCTTTTTGTATTTCTCGTGAATCATATTAGGATCTGTTTAGGAGGAAAAAAGAAAATGAAAACTGTTTTTTCTGGTATTCAACCCAGCGGTAAATTAACACTGGGTAACTACATCGGCGCCATGAAAAATTTTGTGAAACTGCAGGACGAATATCATTGTCATTTCGTTGTCGTTGACCTGCATGCGATCACGGTTGCCCAAGACCCGGCGGCATTGAGAGAGCAATCGAAGGATGTTGCAGCCCTCTATCTTGCAGCAGGTATTGATCCGAAGAAAGCAAATGTGTTCCTTCAATCTCATGTACCCCAGCATGCAGAGCTCGGATGGATGTTAACGACGCTGACTGCAATGGGTGAGCTTGAGCGGATGACGCAGTTTAAGGATAAGTCCCAAGGTAAAGAGTCAGTAGGTGCAGGGCTGTTTGTATATCCGTCACTGATGGCTGCAGATATCTTGCTGTACAATGCGGATCTGGTTCCTGTCGGTGAGGATCAGAAGCAGCATCTTGAACTGACAAGAGATCTGGCACATCGTTTTAACCACCGTTACGGTGAATTCTTCACAATTCCTGAGGTCTATACACCGAAGGTTGGCGCACGCGTCATGTCACTGGATGATGCTTCCAAGAAGATGAGCAAAAGTAATCCGAACCCAGGCAGTTACATCTCCCTCTTGGATACACCGGCAGAGATTCGTAAAAAGATCAGCCGTGCGACAACAGACTCAGATAGCGCCGTCCGGTTTGATCCGGAGAACAAACCGGAAGTCAGCAACTTAATGAGCATTTACAGCGAATGCTCAGGCCTCTCTTTACAAGATGTAGAGAAAAGATTTGAAGGACAGATGTATGGCGGCTTCAAGAAAGAATTGGCCGAAGTCGTCCTGTCTGTTATCGAACCGATGCAAGAGAGATTCCGTGAAATACGCGAATCCGATGAGCTGATGAACATTCTGAACGCTTCCGCGGAACGAGCTCGTGAGGAAGCATCCAAAACCCTTGATGAAGTCAAAAAAAGAATGGGATTCGTACTTTAACAAAAAGAGCAAAGAAGGGCTTGTGATCTCGAAAGATCAAGCTCTTCTTTTTTTAGCCTTTATAACAAAGCCCCACCCGATATTGGCAACGGACAAGACAGCGAATAGCAGCGCATACCACAAGGAATAGCTAAGAGACACGGCAGTTGCCATAAGCAGAAGCATCGAAGAGGTCGCGAACCAAGCGGACAAACCTTTACTCATCATTTTGTAAAATACCTCCAGGTTAATGTTTTTTGTGAATAAGAGAATAGCGTCAGATAGTAAGAGACATAATAATCTTGCAAGCTTGCATAGCACATAATAACAGCATGAGAAGCGAAAGGAGATTACACATTATGGCATCTCGTTCTAACAATCTGGTAGTTCCACAAGCAACAGCAGCTCTTCAACAGCTTAAAATGGAGGCAGCTCAAGAACTGGGTGTAACCATTCCAGCTGACGGCTACTATGGTAACTACACTTCCCGTGAAACGGGTTCACTCGGTGGATACATTACCAAACGTCTTGTGCAACTAGCTGAACAACAACTGTCTGGCCGCAGCGGCCAGTAACTTAGACAGTATATAATTTGAGTCATAAGCCTAGAACGGCGTAAGCCGTTTTAGGCTTTTTGTGCGTTAATCCCTTTGTGCTGATTTTGCCTGAATAAACCGCTTTCCGTCAAGAACAAAAAAACGGCCTGTTCAGG
The DNA here is from genome assembly GCF_028747985.1 of Paenibacillus urinalis. Taxonomy (NCBI): domain Bacteria; kingdom Bacillati; phylum Bacillota; class Bacilli; order Caryophanales; family Paenibacillaceae; genus Paenibacillus; species Paenibacillus urinalis. The sequence continues at coordinate 4,547,246 of NZ_CP118108.1, read as the reverse complement.
CCGTTTCATGTAGATCGTACTAAATATTTGAGCTAATGGAGAGCTTCTTCTCCATCTTATCTTCACTTAGCCAGCCGACATAAGTGCTGATCGGCTCATAATTCTTATCCATGACGACGCAGGCGACAAAAGGATATTGCTTGCGATGCCGGTATCTGACATCTCCCCAACGGACAAAGTAGCCGAAGCTCAGCTCTTCTACCTCTGCGACTGCGAAGGATGTGAAGTAGAGGAAAGCTTGGATATCAGGATGTTCTTTGGATTTAGCCACCGCCGGATGGTCTGAGGAAACGGCATGTTTTTTCCAAGTAAGCTCATCTCCGTCCAGCTTTCCGATTTCGTAGCTTCCATCCTCATGGGCTTTAACGACATGCCAGCGGTTCAAATGGATCGTTGGAATGACATAATATTTGTCGTTAGATTTGGAAGCAGGGTCCATCCGTCTGACATGAGCCTTTCTGGCGAAGTGAACCCAAGTGCGCCAAATATAATAAAATGCTAAAAATATATACAGCACAGTGAAAATTTCAGCAGGGTGGAATACCCCGAAGGCCCACAGCAGGATGGCTGCGATATGGGTACCGAATAAAACCGGATCGAAGATGTGAATGATATTCCATGAGATCCACTTCTCCGTAATCGGCCGCAGCGCTTGTGTGCCGTAGGTGTTGAAGACATCTGTGAATACATGGACGCATACGGCGATTCCGGTCCAGAGAGCGACATGCCCGATTGGAACATCCCTGAATAGAAGTGCAATGGCGGCGGTAATCAGCACAGTCCATATAGCAAGAAAAGGAAGCGAATGAGTAATGCCGCGATGGTTACGTATATAAACGGCATTGTTTTTCATACGAAGCGCCGTGTCGATATCAGGTGCTTGTGAACCAACGACGGTTCCGATCATAACGGCAAAGGCAAGCTCAGGATTAGCCGCAACTACCGGATCGACGTAGCTGAGTCCGGCAAGTCCTATGCCCATAACAAAATGTGTAGCGGTATCCATCTAAGGTATTCTCCTTTGTTATTGGTATAAACGATAGCTGTAATCCTTGTTTTTTCTAAAAATGATCTGTTCAATTAGTAGATGCCCTATTCGCACATCCTGTATTCGATGAAGTAAGATAAGCCATAAATTTAGATAAATTTGTCATATCCTATTCATATTTGCAAGATGAATGTCAAAGACTTTCTTTTTTTGTTGTGATAAAATTTAGTGCGGAGGCCATAATTCCCCTCCATATGACGCAAAGCAAGGAGGATTATAGAAGCGTGAGTAATCGATATCGAGCCTCTTCCGATACGGCAGCGCTCTCAACCCGGCAAACACCGCCGCAAGAGTCTGTCACTTGGAGAGACTTCGTTACATTGGCTAAACCCGGCATCCTCCGGAGCAATCTGATTGCCGCTTTTGGCGGATATTGGCTTGCTTCTCAATGGGACATTGACTACCTCAAAATGATAATAACCATGCTCGGAACGGTTCTCGTTATGGCTTCAGCCTGTGTGTTTAACAACTACTTTGATCGTGAGCTGGATAAAAAAATGGAACGCACACGGGATCGCGCACTTCCTACCGGGAAGCTTACTCCGCAGCTCGTGCTCGCTTATGCATTTATCCTGGGCATTGCTGGACTAGCCCTATTGTTTTCTTTTTCCGGCTGGCTGGCAGGTATACTCGGCATATTTGGGATGTTCATATACGTTATTGTGTATACGCTGTGGCTTAAGCGCTCCTCAACCTGGAGTACTTCCATGGGAGGCTTCTCCGGCGCGGTGCCGCCTGTCATCGGATATGTTGCTGTAACCGGGACAGTAGATATGGGTGCGATTCTGCTCGGTGCCCTGCTGTTTTTGTGGCAGCCGCCACATTTCTGGTCGCTTGCCATTCGCCGTTTGGATGATTACAAGAATGCCGGCTATCCGCTGCTTCCGGTAGTGAAAGGAATCCATCGTACCAAAATTCAGATGATTCCTTATTTGATTCTCCTGGTTCCTGTGCCGATATTAATGTATGTCTATGGATACACAGGTATCATCTTTATGAGCGTATCTTTACTGCTGTCACTAATATGGCTGTTCCTCGGGTTTCAAGGCTTCCGGGCCAGAGACACCGATGCTTGGGCCAAGAAGATGTTTTTCTTCTCCATAAATTATTTAACCATTAGCTTTATTCTAATGATTGTCGATACCGTGCGCCAATAGGTGTACTACTAAGAAGCCCGGTATGAACAGTAATTACACTTTCAGTGAAGAATTTAATCAATGAGCATATAGGAGTCCCTGTTAGACGTACAGCTGAAAGGACTCCTTCTTTTGTAGACTCAGCTTCAATTTTATTACATCCTTTGGGGATAATGTAAGAAGGGGAGTGGGGATAAGATGTCACTGTTTAGAAAATACATATGGACTTGGATATTGCTGCTGATTGCTGCAGCGATGGCTGGTTATCTAATCTATAATGCGCTTGATCTGGGGGAAGAAGCATTTCCGGTGGCAGGGGAAGTAACGGACTTTAGTATGGAAAATGTAGATGGAAGTACTGTTTCACTTGCGGATACGGAGGGAAAGGTACGGCTGTTTTATTTCTATTTTACAAGCTGTCCGGATGTATGTCCGGTAACGACGTTCTCTATGTCGCAAGTACAGGATTTATTGAAGGAAGACGGCACTTTTGGCAGGGACGCTTCCTTTGTCTCCATCTCATTTGATCCAGAGGTAGACACGAGAGAGAAGATCAAGGAATTCGCCGATCGCTTCAAGGCAGATTACTCAGGCTGGTATTTCTTGAGAGGAGATGCGGAACAGACGAAGCAGCTGGCGAGAGACTCTTTCAAAATTATTATTGAAGGAGACAAGGCGGATAACTTCGTCCATGCCAATTATATCGGTCTTGTGGATAAGGACAACAATCTTCGCAAGGTATATAACGCGTCAGATATGGAGGCGGCAGCTCCGGATGTCATCGCAAGAGATGTCAGAACACTGGTAAACGAATAGGATATCGTTCTGCTAGAATATCTCAGGATAAATAATAAAAGCTTCAAGGCCGGCCTTCTCGAGCTGTGCAACCAGATACTCATCAGGTGTACCTTCAACACCCGCATAACCTTTTCTTGTATATATCTGTTCTGCATCGGGAAAGGTGTCGCGCAGCATAGCCCTTATTCGTTTACCTGAACTATCATTGTCCATGAACAGATACACTTCATCATCCTGAACGCGCTTGCGAAGCGTCTCCAGCTTCTCACTGTTGAGCGTACCGAACGTGCATAGGATGGATATTTCGGGATCGAGCAGCCTGCGGAGCTTGCTGCGGTCGTTCTTACCTTCAACAATGACATGAATCGGCATCGTATGCTTCACCTCTAGTATGTTAAGTATCGAAATTCCCCGGGAAATGTTTGTTTATATTTTAGCGCAATTTTGGAATTTGATGCAAAAAAGGTCTGCCGTAAAGGCAGGCCTCTTTATGTATGGGTCACACTCGGATCGTTAAACATGCTTGGCTTCCGGATGAGACAGAGTAGATGCTTTGAACTTGTTAGGGAATGGAAGGAGAAGCAGTCCAAGCATTAATACAATAAATGCAAGGAAATATGGTGACACGTCCATACGGATTTGTCCAGCGGCGATTGGTCCGACGAAGGAGCCGAGTGAAGTGGCAATGGACTGGATCGAGAACACTCTTCCTAGCCGTACACCTTGACTGAGCTGAACAAGCATGGAAGCCAGTGCAGGAAAGATAATTCCTTTGGAAGTACCCAGAATAAACAGAATCAGCCACAACGGAATTTGGGGTGCAGCGGCCATAAGAAAGAAGCTGAACGCCATGAGCAAAACACCGCCTGCGAGCCTCATGGTTGGTGAATACCGATTGAGAAATAGCATGCTCAGTGTTGCGAGAGCACCCAGACTGATGATCGAAAATAACAGACCCGTAGATAGGATGGAGGCCGACCCGCTGCCTCTAAGCGGCAGTTCAAAGAAAAGAATGCCCTGTGCACATGCAACGACCAGCGGAAGTACGAAAAAACGCCATGAAATTGGAAAAAAGCTGCGATTTGGGCTGTCTTCTGTCTGTGCTGCTGTTGATGGGGCGTTCGCTGCACTCGTTTTTACGGCTGGCAGTGTGAAGTAAGCCATAATTCCGGTAATGATCAGCAGGATGCCGAGACTCTGGAAAGTTCCCGAGAACCCGATGCCTGCGACGATAAATGCTCCTGCAGCCGGAGAGACAACAGAAGCTAAGGTGTGAACGACACCATGCCCTGACATATATTTGCCTTGGGTGATGGGATCCGATGATAGCTGGGCAAGAAGAGTCATACAGGCTGGAGACAGAAAAGCAAGCACAAAGCCGCTGATAGCCCGGAGGGCAAGCAGCTGCCAAGGAGCATCGACTTGGGATTGCAGGAGCAGTACAATTCCGGCAGCAGTCAAGCTGAAGACGATATACCTTCGGCTTCCATGCTTATCAATCTGAGTGCCTGCAATGAGATTGCCAGGCAGGTGGGTAAGTGAGTAGATCCCCATCATCCAGCCTATAAATGTAGGAACGGCTCCAAGTGAGAGCGCAAAGGGCGTGAGTATCGGATATTGAGCATGCAAATCAAAAAAGGCGAGAAATAGAAAAAGATAGAGCCATACGGCCGTTTTCAAGCGAACTGCACCTCCTTATTTCGAGTCGAACAAGCATAAGCACACCTGATATACTTGTACGCTGGACAAACGGGTCTTATACCGTTTTTTTCCACGAGCTCTTGCTTATATGACAGGGACATCGGTAATCATGTATAATATTCGGGAGAAATGAACCAAGAGCAAGGCAAGAGTAACCTCGATGAATACACAATCTTGAATTGACCGATAAAGTGGTACAGAACTCGAGTGTTGAAAAGGTGGTCAAGTAGATGGATATTGAAATATGGAAAGAGTTTATTTCGCAAAATTGGCTTGTTATCGTGATTGCGCTGATCCTGTTGTTCGTCGTCATTAATGTGCTGAGAACTGTGCTCAAATGGGCCATCGTTGTCGTCATTGTTGCGGCACTTATCATCTATAGCGGTGTTTCATTTGATCAGATTAAAACGGTCGTCACTGATGTAGGCACCAGCACGATGGATACGCTTCGAACAGAGGCTGCGGAGCTCATGCAGAAGGAAGCGGCAAAGGCGGAGTATGTAGTGAATCCGGACGGTACTTTTACCATAACCAGTCCGAATGTCGAAGTAAACGGCAAGCAGGGTGAGGACAAGGTCAAAGTCTCTGTCCGCGGCATATCGCTCGGGGAGTGGAGTATTAACGATACGGTTCGATTGTTTATGGAAACAGCTCAGAATAGATAGCTGCATTTTAGAGTTTTATATAGGCAAGAAAGCAGGTGAATTATGATTGATGCTTGGATAGGGAGTGTGAAGGAGGGGAACCTCATTACGCTCATTCTAATGTTGATCATCCTTATATCGCTGTTGCAGGGCTTTATCCGGGGAGCCTCACGTTCGGCAGGAACCCTGGTGAACCTGATTACCGAAGGGGTGTTCACGATCGTCGGGATCGCAGGTGCTTTTCTGCTATCCTTGAAGCTGTCTCCTGCGGTACAGTCATGGCTATCGGGTTACAGCGAAGCGATGCCGAGTCGCGATTTGAACATGTGGGAGCAAATTTACTACACAGTCATTACAGCACTGGCTGATTTTCCGCTGCTGCGGTTTGCTGTGCTGTTCGTTATTAGTTACAGCATCATTCGTTTCATTCTAGGTCTGATTGGCGGATTCATTAGAGGAATCCCATCCGGTGAAGCTCGCCGCAATCCTGGCTTTCTCAGCCGTTTAATGGGGGCGTGCTTTGGTGCTGTTGTTGGAGCGGCTAGATGCGTGTTGGTTATTGCACTGCTATTCATCGTAGTGAGCCTGTATCCAAGCAGTTCCTTCAGCAATTATGTAGAGTCATCACCGATGTATCAGCAAGGAGCCAAATCCGTAATAGAACCGATATCCGGGAATCTGATTAAGGACAAGCTTCCGGTTATCAGCCAGGCGGCACAGAAGGAATTTAACGGCATGATGCAGCGCAGATATGAGGTCATTGATCGTAATATTCCTGAGGATATCGAGGGAGCTGCAGCTAAGATTGTGGAGGGGGCCGTTACAGATGAGCAGAAGGCAAGAGCGCTCTATCAATGGGTAGGAACCCGAGTTGAGTACGATTATGGTAAAGTCGAGGATTACGAGCAGCGCGGCATATGGAATGAGCAGACGCCTCAAGATACCTTCGATACGATGATGGGGGTATGCATAGACTATGCGAGGCTCTATGCGGTGATGGCTCGTTCACAGGATCTCGAGGTGAGAGTCGTTACAGGCCTTGGTTACAACGGTCAAGGGGGCTATGGGGCTCATGCCTGGAATGAAGTATACCTGAGTGAGCAGGATACTTGGGTCCCGCTTGATCCGACATGGGCAAATAGCGGCGATTGGTTCAATCCGCCTCATTTTTATGACACCCATATCAAGGATCAGACTGTCTAAATAGGCTCTCTGGTATATTTCGGAGCAGCAGGAAAGGGTAGTAGCATAATGAACAAAGAGGAGATGGCTTCGTATCTTGGTCAGCAAACAAACCATGAGAAAAGTTTTAACTTTCGCTTAAATGTGTTTTTTCTTGCGACATTTCTTATTTTTACCGTATTAATTGTAAGATTGGCCTACTTGCAGCTGGTGCAGGGACCGACAATGCAGAAGGAAGAAGCCAATATTGCAACAAAAAGCGTGTCGATCGCGCCCATTCGCGGAACTATCTTTGATTCGACAGGCGAGAACAAAATTGCGTATTCTTCATCCACTCAATCCTTATATATGAGCTTGGACAAGAACTACAGTCTTGAAGAGAACAAGGCTGAGCTGAGCAGCATCATTTCGGAGCTTAAAGCGGTTTTTGACGAATATGGCGATTCAGAAATGACTATGTCCGAGCAGGAAATTGAAGATGCGCTTGATATTACGTATCGACAAAATTACGGATATACGCCTAGGCGAATCAAAACCGGTTTGACGAACGAGGAAATTGCCTATTTCTTATCTCATAAAGAGGATTTCCCTGGTGTTGAAGTGGTAGAAGAGAACATTCGTCATTATGACAAAGACACGGTTGCCGTACAGACCGTTGGGTACATGAAGCCCTTCCGCTCCGTGATTGATCCGGAATATGGTATCGATTTTTATATTCAAGCCAAGGAAGAGGAGGACCCGGCACTCCAATATCTTGATAATGAAGAGGTCGGATATGATGGAGTGGAGCTGATGTTCCAGGAGGAGCTTCGCGGCACGAAGGGGCTGAAGACCTTCCCGGTGGACTCGCAGAATCGGATCTCGGGTGAATCGACATTGACTCCGCCTGACAAGGGCAACAATGTGTGGCTGTCGATTAACAAAGATGTGCAGATGGCAACCGAACAGGCCATAATGGATCAGCTGGAATATTTGCAGACAACTAGCAATCCTGCCGTCTATGCACCCAACGCCAAAACCGGCTTTGCCGTTGCCATGGAAGTAGATACGGGCCAGATTGTTGCGATGGCAAGCATGCCTGACTACGACTCTAATGTGTGGTCAGAGGGCAGTAAAACCCAGGAAGAAATTAATAAGATATCACCGTTCTCCTCCAATGGAGCCATTCGTGAAGTGTATCAATCGTATGGAAGCCAGGAGGAGAGCTATAAGCATCCTTCTTCTACCGTGCTGCTCGGTTCTGTTATTAAGCCGTTGTCGGTATTGATCGGATTGAATGAAGGGCTGTTTACAACCTCGACGATCTATAACGATACCGGAGCAGGCAAGTTCGGGAAGAAGGGATACGAATCAACGGTACGTAATTCGAGTGGTCACGTATATGGTCAGATCGACCCGGCCTCTGCCATTGAACATTCCTCCAATGCCTTTATGATTGAGATGGTAGCCAATAAGCTGTTTGATGAATACAATACCGGTGGTGTTGAAGTGTGGGACAGCTATATGAAGCAGTTTGGGCTTGGTGTCAGTACGGAAAGCGGTCTGCCTGGTGAGCAGGAAGGGCTACGTGAGTATATCCATGAGCAGGAGACCAACAGTACACAATCTGCCTTGGCTTTTGCTTCATTTGGTCAGCAGGGTAAGTATACAACACTGCAGCTGGCACAATACACCGCCATGCTTGCGAATGAAGGGAAACGGTTAAAGCCCCAAATTGCCAGCAAAATTACGGATGAAGATGGGAATGTCGTCAAGGAATTCGGAGCAGAAATTCTGAATACGGTCGACATGGATGATGCTTACTGGGAAGAGATCAAAAAAGGGATGAACAGTAATGTTCAAGGCTTTGATCATTTTCCTTATGATTACGCCCGCAAGACAGGGACTTCTCAGCAGAATGTAGGCGGAGTAGATGTTGAGAACGGTGTGTTCATTACCTTCGCCCCCCGTAACAATCCGAAGCTGGCGATTGCTGTCGTTATACCGGAAGGCAAATACGGCTCCAACAGTGCGGCGCCGGTAGCAAGGAAGATCTATGATGCTTATGACAAATATATCGGACTGGACGGTACGCCTAAGGGAGATAATGAGGCAGCCGAACAGGAAGAAGAGCAGAGCTCTAATTAATATTTAATGGTATGAAGCAGTATGTCTTGAAAGGTTCATATAAGGCATACTGCTTCTTTGTCGTTTAATGACGAAACTGTAACCGGCAAAGAGGAAATTTATTGTCCGAATATGGTAGAATGGAATACAGCAAAAGAATCACAAAGCGAGGTATCGTATGGCACAGCAGCAAAATCATGAAAAGGAAGAACTTTCGAACAAACGCCGGTTCAGTTTTCGATTGAATTTTTTCTTTTTTAGCTCTTTTATTATCTTTTCTATTATTATTATAAGATTGGCCGTGCTTCAGTTTGTGGAGGGGCCCGTGCTTGCTCAGCAGGAGAGCAGCAGTGTAACGAAGAGTATTCCATTGCTTCCTGTCCGCGGAACAATCTATGATGCAACCGGAGAAACCAAGCTAGCCTATTCGGAGCCGATTCAATCTTTGTACATAACCCTGTACAAAAATTACAGCCAGCAGGAAGGCGGCCCAGAGAATCCGAATCGTCCAGAAGCCGAGGCCATGGCGGAGAAGCTGGCAGAAGTGTTTGCTGAGTATGGGGAAGCAGACCGTGAGCCAATGTCTAAAGATGATATCATTAACGCCATGGATCTGGAGTATCGTCAGACACACGGCTATACGCCGAGGCTGATCAAGAGCGACCTGTCGAAAGAAGAGATTGCTTACTTCATGCAGCATAAGAAGGATTTTCCAGGCGTGAGTGTAATAGAGGAAACGGTCCGCAAATATGATGAGGATTCTGTCGCTGTACAAGCGATTGGCTATCTGAAGACGTTCAAGACGTCCAAGACATTGGCAGAATACGCTGCGATTGATCAGGAAAATAGCAGCCAAACGGACCCGGGGCTCGTCTATTCTGAGCTGGAGTATGTGGGTGTAGATGGCTTGGAACGACAGTATCAGGATGAGCTGCGCGGCAAAGCAGGATACAGTCAGATTCCGATCAACCCGCTTAACCTGCCGGAGGAGGGAACGGTGATTCAGCCTCCGGAGAAGGGTCATGACCTGATCTCATCGATTAATAAGGACATTCAGGTTGCAACAGAACAAGCGATCTTGGATCAGCTGGACTGGCTTCACACCAATCTGGTGTCAGGTAAGTATCATACAAATGCCAAGACAGGCTTTGCTGTCGCCATGGAAGTCGATACGGGCAATGTAGTTGCGATGGCCAGCATGCCGGATTATGATCCGAATGAGCCTTGGGACTATGACAAGGTCAAATACATTTACCGGAATGGTACCGTAGAGTCCTTCCCGCCGGATGATACGGGAAGACATCCTGAATCAACGGTGCTATTAGGTTCAACGGTTAAACCGCTCAGCGTTCTTATTGGATTGAAGGAGGGTTTCTTCTCTCCGAACGGAACGGTTTATCAGGATCGAGGAATTGCCTACTTTGGACGGGATGATTCTAGTGTAAGGAACTCCCAGGGCCATGTATATGGACCTTTATCGGCAGCAACTGCAATCCAGCATTCCTCCAATGCCTTTATGGTTGATTTGATCGGAGAGAAGCTATGGAACAAGTATGGTAGTGAAGGGGTTAACGTCTGGGATCAATACATGAAGGAGTTTGGTCTTGGGGTAGAAACGGGTGTGGATCTGCCAAAAGAATACGAAGGCTTCCTTGAGTACACTAATGAAGGGGAAACGGCACTAGCAAGACTTGCCTTTGCTTCATTTGGTCAGCAGGGTAAATATACGACGATGCAGCTGGCTCAGTATGCAACGATGCTGGCTAACAAAGGGAAACGATTAGAACCACATCTGGTGAAGGAAATTCGTGATGCGGAAGGCAATATTGTGGAGAAAATCGAACCTGAAATTCTCAATGAAGTTGATTTTAATGACGCTTATTGGGAAACGATTCATCGCGGGATGAATACCGATGTAAGCATGGCATTCTCAGGATTCCCTTATGATTTTGCTCGTAAGACAGGTACATCAGAGCAGGATATTTATTTTAATGGAACGCGTAATCGGGTGGAGAACGGAGTATTTATCGCCTTTGCTCCGCGTGATAATCCTAAACTGGCAGTGGCTGTTGTAGTACCGGAAGGTGGATATGGCTCAAGCAGTGCTGCTCCGATCGCCCGTAAAATCTTTGATGCATACGATCAGGTATACGGTCTCGATGGTGTTCCGAAAGGAAAACCGGAGAATAGCGAAGAGGATACAACAGAACAATAAGAACAACAGGCTGTCGGGAAAATTTCTCGGCAGCTTTTTTTTGCCTGCGAATGGAATAAATTAGTATAATTAGAGTTGTTAATCCATATAACTGACCTATTCAATACCGACTGTGGGACGATGGGAGAGGATTCATCGAATGAACCGTTATGAACAGGAGCAGGAAAGGCTGCTTAAGGCAAATAAAAGAAGCTTTCGTCTTAATCTCACTTTTTTCGCTGCCTTTCTGCTGTTTTGTGTACTGATCGTACGCCTGGCCTTTCTACAGTTTGTCGAAGGTGCTGAACTGACTGCGCTTGAGCATGGGGAGAATCGGAAGGCGGTGCCGATGATGCCTGTGCGAGGAACAATTTTTGATGCAACCCATACGCCGCTTGCTTATTCAGAGCCTTCGCATTCGTTATACCTCACTCTCTATAAAAATTACGGGAACGCAGAAGGCATCCCCGCAGCAAGCCGGATTGAAATGAATTTGCTGGCCGAGGAAATTGCAGCTGTGTTTAGACAGTATGGTCATGCGGATGCGGAGGAGATCACCGCCGGGGATATTGTCAATAAGCTCGATTTGAATTATTCCAAAGCCGGAGGATATGTTCCCCGTTTGATCAAGAGCAATTTATCCTCGGAAGAAGTGGCTTATTTTCTACAGCATAAAGAACGGTTTAAGGGAATCGACATCGTTGAAGAAACGGTGCGCAGATATCATAAGGATTTACTGGCAGTACAGACCGTGGGTTACTTGTATAAGTTCAAGGGAGCTAAGGTAGAGTCGCTGTACGAGCAGATGGATCAGCGAAATGCAGAGATGGCTGTTCAGCAGCCAGGGCTGTTTTATCAGGAGAATGAGCTGGTCGGGTTCGGTGGTCTGGAGCTTCAGTATCAGGAAGAGCTTCGGGGTGAATCCGGATATTGGCTCATTCCGGTGGATCCTCGTAACATGCCGATCGGACCAGCAGAGCTCGTACCGCCGAAGAAGGGACATCATTTGTACACTACACTGCATAAGGATGTGCAAAAGGCGGCGGAGCAGGCGATTCTGGATCAGATTGAGGCCCTTCGTTCCAGCGGCAAGAGCGAGTCGAAGAACGCATCAACCGGCTATGCGGTAGCGATGGAGGTGGATACAGGGCATGTAATCGCCATGGCCAGTATGCCGGACTACGATACCAATGTATGGGAACAGGGCGGTGTGTCTCCGGAGATCTATGACCAGATTCGCCATATTTATCAGAATGGTACGATCCGGTCCTTTTTCCCTTCGGACAAAACAAACACGCCGGAGTCGGTCGTGCTTCTCGGTTCTACTGTAAAGCCGCTCAGCGTTCTAATCGGTCTGAAGGAAGGGCTGATCAGTCCTTCTACAACGTATAATGACCTCGGTTCGGCCGAATTTGGCCGGGACGGATCAAGAGTCTCGAACTCAGGCGGTGCTGTCATGGGAAGACTAACGGTACAAGATGCAATACGCCGTTCCTCGAATGCCTTTATGGTCGATTTGATTGGTGAAGAGCTGTACCGAAGATATGGGAGCAAGGGAGTCGACATTTGGGATGAATACATGAAGGAATTTGGTCTTGGAGTGGCAACAGGTGTGGACTTGCCGAATGAATTTCGCGGCCGGATTGAGTATAGGCAGGAGGGACAGACAGCACTTGCATCACTGGCGTTTGCTTCCTTCGGACAGCAGGGCAAGTACACGACAATGCAGCTTGCACAATATGCGGCGATGCTAGCTAATAAGGGGAAGCGGATGGAGCCTCATCTCGTGAAGGAGATACGGGATTCAGCAGGCAATGTCGTGAACAAAATTGAACCCAAGGTGCTGAATGAAGCTCAATTTGATGACAGCTATTGGAGCATTATTCATCGCGGTATGGATACGAATGTGGGTGCTGCCTTTAACGGCTTTCCATACGATTTTGCTAGAAAAACGGGGACTTCACAGCAGATGATCTACCCAGGCAATGGCCAAGGGCCCATCAACGTGGATAATGGAGTGTTTATCGCTTTTGCTCCTCGTGAGAATCCCAAGCTCGCAGTTGCTGTAGTCATACCGCAAGGAGGATTTGGAGCAAGCAGTGCTGCCCCTGTAGCCCGTAAAATATTTGATGCGTATGACAAATACTATGGACTGGACGGTACTCCAGCAGCAAGTCAACAAGACCGCAAGCGTAATTCGAATTGAACATTTCTGTGTATATAACTACATGACATAAAGATAACGGGTCCAAGCAGGAGAAAAATTTTCTCTTGCTTTTTTTTGTGGAGTCTAATAAAATTTGCACTAAGGAAACATTATTGTGCTTGTATAATAAAAGAGTGCATGTACAAAATTATTATACTTAATTAAATAACTTGGCCTAATGCTAAGTTGCTTGTCTGACGAATGTCTAACACAAAAACAAAAAATGGGTAAAGGGGAAATGAGAGAAATGAGGAGATTTACAGGTAGAACAGGAAGTAAGCTGCACAAAATGATGATCAGCGTGGCTGTTGTGAGCTCGATGCTCGTACTGGCCGCATGCGGAAATGCTTCGGATGAGGGAAGCTCGGCATCAGCTGATGATAAGCTCCAGATTACGACCACGACAGGGATGATTGCGGATGCAGCCCGCGAGGTTGGCGGTGATCTCGTAGAAGTGACAGGACTTATGGGTCCAGGGGTTGACCCGCATTTATACAAAGCTTCACAGGGAGATATTCAGAAGCTGGAATCCGCTGACGTCATTCTGTATAACGGTTTGCATCTGGAAGGGAAAATGTCAGATATCTTGATTAATATTGGCAAGTCGAAGCCTGTGGTTCAGGTAACCAAGGACATTCCAGAAAGTGAGCTGTTAATGGTGCCTTATGGGGACAGCGAGGAAGCAGATCCGCACATCTGGTTTGATGTTGAGAAATGGATTCAGGTTACAGATACGATCCGCAATGCAATGATTGAAGAAGATCCGGACAACACAGACACTTACAACCAACAGGCGGATGCTTATATTGAAGAGCTGAAAGCACTGCATGAAGAGGTAAAGACACAAATTGCTTCCATTCCAGAACAATCCCGAGTACTTGTTACCGCTCATGATGCATTTGGATATTTTGGCGAAGCATATGACATTGAAGTTGCGGGACTTCAGGGGATCAGTACATCAGCTGAAGCGGGTGCGAGCGATGTCAGCGAGCTGAGAGATTTTCTAGTGGAGAACAAGATCAAGGCCGTATTTGTAGAGTCCAGTATTTCGCCTAAAGCAATGGAAGCGATCGTAGCCGGAGCAGAAGAGAAGGGACATACCGTCTCGATCGGCGGGGAGCTGTTCTCAGATGCAATGGGCCCTGAAGGGACAGAAGAAGGAACATATATCGGTATGGTGAAGCACAATACGAAGACGATTGTAGATGCACTAAAATAAACGGGTAAGCATAGTAATAATGGGCTTAAGGCTATTGGAAGGAGTTGAATGGGGATGAGCTCAATATCGTATGAACAATCAGGAAGAGATCAATCTCAAGGCAGCGAGCAAATTCCGTTCTCGGTACGGAACCTGGCCGTTGCTTATCATAAAAAACCGGTGCTGAGGGATGTAACCTTCAGCGTGCCGGATGGCAAGCTGATCGGTATTCTGGGTCCCAATGGAGCCGGTAAATCTACGCTGATCAAGGCTGCACTCGGTCTTGTTCCTACAATCAGCGGCGATGTCCGCATCTACGGCAAGCCGTATAAGGAGCAGCGCAAACGAATCGGATATGTTCCTCAGCGAGAGTCCGTGGATTGGGATTTTCCAACGAATGCACTGGATGTCGTCTTAATGGGGCAGTATGGACAGCTTGGCTGGTTTAAGAGACCGGGCAAGAAAGAAAAAGAGCTTGCATTTGAGTGCTTGAGCAAGGTAGGCATGGCTGACTACAGCAATCGTCAGATCAGCCAGCTCTCGGGAGGTCAGCAGCAGCGGGTCTTCTTGGCGAGAGCACTTGCGCAGAATGCAGATATATATTTTATGGATGAGCCGTTTGCAGGCGTTGATGCCACAACAGAGAAGGCGATTATTGTACTGCTCGAGGCACTCAAGAATCAGGGTAAGACCGTTCTTGTTGTACACCACGATCTGGCTACCGTGGAAGAATACTTTGATCATGTACTGCTCTTGAACGGCAGGCTGGTTGCTGCCGGACCGACAGCAGAAACCTTCACCCCTGATCTTCTGCAACAGACCTATGGGGGCCGTATTGCCATGATCGGGCATTCCGCACCGAAGGATGGAAGGTGAGCCTGATGTTTGAATGGATAGCTTCTGTAGTAACTGATCCTAACGTCAGATGGATTCTGTTTGGTTCTATGCTGCTTGGCTTTAGCAGCGGATTAATCGGTTCCTTTACCTATCTTCGTAAACAAAGTCTGATCGGTGATACCCTTGCTCATGCGGCACTCCCGGGCATATGCATCGCGTTTATGCTTAGCGGGGTTAAATCCACCTTCTTGTTCATGATTGGGGCCCTTGTTGCAGGTTGGATGGCGACCATTGGGATTTCGCTCATAACCCGCTATTCCCGCATTAAGCAGGATACTGCTCTCGGTATCGTATTGTCCGTATTTTTCGGTATTGGTATTGTGCTGCTGACGAAAATTCAGCATGGGGATTACGGAAGTGCCAGCGGGCTGGATAAGTATATGTTCGGCCAGGCAGCTTCCATGGTCAGAAGCGACGTATACATGATGCTGGGAGTATCGGTTCTTCTGCTCATCGTGTGCTGGCTGCTATTCAAGGAGTTCAAGCTGATCAGCTTTGACGCCGGCTTTGCAAGGGGAATGGGTTATCCATCAGCCTTTCTTGAACAGCTGTTATTATTTCTAACCGTGATTGCCGTTGTTGCCGGCGTTCAGGTTGTAGGTGTCGTGCTGGTCGCAGCCTTATTGATTACGCCAGCTGCCGCTGCAAGGTACTGGACGAATGCGCTCGGTCTGATGGTCTGTCTGGCAGGACTGTTTGGAGCAATTAGCGGAGCACTGGGCACGCTGATCAGTGCAACAACGCCGGATCTTCCTACTGGACCCGTTACCGTGCTGGTGATCACACTGATCTTCGGTGTATCTGTGTTGATCGCACCGGGCCGGGGGCTGCTCGCCAAAGAAATTAGGAAGTATAGAACCAAAACGGATTACAACAATCAGCAGCAATCGGTAAATCGTGCTGAGGTAAGTAAATAGGAAGGGGGAAATCAATCATGTCAACATTTTGGATCTTGCTAACTGCCATACTGGTTTCCTCGGCCTGTGCACTGCTCGGTACGTTTCTGGTGCTTAGAAAGATGGCGATGGTTGGGGATGCAATCAGCCACGCGGTCCTTCCTGGTATCGCCATTGCCTTTTTGATCAGCGGCCGTGAATCTCTCTGGATTCTTGTCGGCGCTACGGCGGTGGGACTGCTTGCTGTCTTTCTGATTCAGCATCTGGAGTCCAGCGGGCTACAGTCTGATGCTTCCATCGGGATTGTTTTCACAGCTCTGTTCGCCTTTGGTGTCATTCTGATTAGTTTAAATGCACAGAATGTCGACCTTGATCTGGACCACGTACTGTATGGTGAAATTACGTATGTTCAATGGGACCGGCTAATCATCGGAGAGATGGATCTCGGGCCAAGGGCGGTATGGATGCTCGGAATTACCCTGGCGATTATTCTAACGCTGCTAACTTTGTTCTACAAGCAGTTTAAGCTGGTATCCTTTGACCCTGCACTAGCGGCGGCTACTGGCATTCCGGTAATGCTGTTTCACTATCTGCTGATGGGCATGGTGTCTATGACCTCTGTCGCTTCATTTGACAGTGTCGGCGCCATTCTCGTTGTCGGCATGCTGATTGTACCTGCGGCGACGGCATATCTGCTCACAGATCGGCTGTCCCATATGCTGGTGATCAGTGTTATTATCGGTGTAATCAGCTCATTTGCCGGCTATTATTCCGCTTTGATCATGGACTCGTCCATTGCCGGATGCATGGTAGCTTCCGCAGGTATTTTGTTTGTGCTGGCCTTCCTGTTCTCTCCACTTCATGGAGTTGTCGTTCGGAAATGGAAACAGAAGCGGGGCACCATGACAAAAGATCCGCTGGAAGTATAGTTGAATTAGGTGTACGAGAATGTAACATAATGAAATGATGAAGTGACAGGCTGAGATGGAATCTCGCCCTGTCCTTTTTGCATTGTAATTTTTGTTGAACAATCCTGTTTTATGTTAAAATGTCGCTATGCCTCTTGATAGAGCGGCTAAAGGTATGATGAAATTGAATCTAGTTGATTCTGCCTTATAGAGAAATACGAAATTGGATAAGAGATGCAACATACACAAAGGAGGTCGAACCTGCTTGAGTAATCATTATCAATATAAATTACTTGCGCTGGATATGGATGGTACACTGCTGACGGATAATCATGAGATATCCCATGAGACTTCCACCTGGATTCATAAAGCGATGGAGGCTGGCATTCATGTCTGTCTGTCCACCGGACGTGCCGTGCATCATGCCCTGCCTTACGGTCAGGAGCTGGGCCTTGCGACACCGATGGTTACAGTGAATGGAAGCGAAGTATGGAAATCGCCGAATGAGCTGCATATCCGCACACTGCTTGACCCTGAATTAATTAAGAAGATGCACGATATTGCTGTGAAGCATGACTGCTGGTTCTGGGCTTATTCCGTAGATCAGCTGTTTAATCGTGAGCGCTGGGTGGATGCCATTATGGAACATGAGTGGCTGAAATTTGGCTATACCACAGAGGATGATCAGGTGCGTCATGAGATTCTCATGGAGCTTCAGGATCTCGGCGGGCTGCAGATCACTAATTCTTCACCGACCAACCTGGAAGTGAATCCTGCGGGGATATCGAAGGCAAGTGGTATCGCTGAGGTGTGCAAGCTGCTGGGTATAACCATGGAAGAGGTTGTTGCCGTTGGCGACAGCTTGAACGATCTTGCGGTTATTCAGGCTGTGGGTCTTGGTGTGGCCATGGGTAATGCACAGGAGACGGTGAAGGAAGCAGCAGATCTCATTGTCGCTTCCAATAATGAGGATGGCATTGTGGAGGTCATTCGTGACCATATGTTGAAGGTAGGAACGATTAAAATACAGCCTTAACGTTTCGCACGGGGAAGGAAGAAGGGAAAGAACGTTTTGTCTAAGAAAGAATCATTTATTAAGGGGACGCTGATTCTGGCTGCAGCTGCATTAGTTGCGCGCGTGCTGGGCCTGGTTCAGCGGGTTCCGCTTGAGCATTTGCTCGGCCCGGTCGGGGACGCTTCATTCGGTGTCGCAAACAGCGTCTATCTTATGCTCCTTACTGTAGCGACAGCAGGCATTCCGAGCACGCTCAGCAAGATGGTATCTGAACGGTATGCGCTCGATAAGCCGCAGGATGCCAAAAGAGTTTATCAGGCTGCGCTTATCTTCGCTGGTTTTGCCGGAATCGTCATGACCATTCTCTTATGGTCACTCGCTCCATTCTATGCAACCTATATTGCTCAGGTCCCGGAGGCATCGACAGCGATTCGGGCGTTAGCTCCTGCACTGCTGCTGTTTCCGACCATTGCCATGATGCGAGGATACTTCCAAGGCCGCAATAATATGACGGCCGGGGGGATCTCTCAAATCGTGGAGCAATTCGCCCGTGTGGGAACGGCGATCCTGCTTGCGTTCATTCTCTTGCGGCTCGGATATGCAGATGAAGAGGTAGCAGCAGGTGCTTCTTTCGGAGGAGTGCTGGGCAGCATCGGAGCTTTTGCTGTTATGATGTATTTTGCATTCAAGCAGTCCCGCAAAGACCAGTCGATGGGGCTTGCACTGCATGCAAACACGCAGGTTCCATTATCACGCATCTACCGTGATATCTTTACGCTATCGATTCCTATCGTCCTGTCATCCCTTGCTGTGCCTGTAGTGAATTTTATTGATTCCTCCATCATTAAGCCGCTGATCAGCGGTGATGTCGGATCAGCTGCAGCGACCAATCTGCTCGGGATCTTAACGAATCGTGCACAGCCGGTTGCGGGGATTCCACCGATTCTCGCTATTGCGCTTAGTCAGTCGCTTATTCCTATTATCGCCGCAGCTTATGCCAGAAAAGATGAAAGCCATCTGCGCGGACAGGTTACCCTGGCGATGCGAATTGCCATCATGACAGGTATGCCGATGGTCATTGCACTTACCGTTGCTGCATATTCCATCAACGGACTCTTGTTCAGTACGTTGGAAGGTGCCGGCGTAGTGGCGATGCTGACGTTCGGAACGATCTTCCAGATTACAATGATGACGTCGAATTCCATCTTGCTGGGAATCGGTAAACCCAAAATAACGATGGTTACCGTCTTCATAGGAATCGTAGTGAAGCTTGCCGCGAGCTTTGCGCTTGCACCGTTCTTCGGCATCTATGGCATCATTGCTTCAACAGGTCTCGCATTCCTCATCATTACAGCATTAAATGTACGTGTTCTGAAGAAAACAGTCAGCTTCTCCATCCTTGGCTCAAGGTGGGCAGGATTTGCTGCAACGGTCGTGCTCTCGGCAGGAATAGGGTACGGGCTCCATCAACTGGGTCTGCGAATGACTGATCTGATGCCGTCTAGACTGGCTTACCTGATTAACTGTGGGATCGTTGGATTAGCTGTTCTTATCAGCTACTTTGCTCTACTCATCCTTCTCGGTGTACTGCGAGAAGACGAGCTGAAGAGTTATCCGCGTATCGTTCAGAAGGTGCTCCGCCCGCTTATGCGATTGAAGCGTTCTGGTAATCAGGGAGCAAGAGGATAACAGGGCGAGGATTAGAATACTACGTATATAGAAAAAAAGGCATCGTTTCATCACCAGATGAAACGATGCCTTTTGATGTCTAAATTAATCGATCCAGGTCATGCATCATGGCCAGCTTGGATAGACTGCTCCTATGCTCATGGCTGATCTCGAACAATTTGGGCCGTCTTGGAACGGTCAGATGACCAAGACTATCGGTTTGAGTCAGCCAGTCTTCTCGAGATATTTTCTCATACGGCAAGTCCTGCCAAACGTCTAGCAGTTTTGGGCTGTACAGCTTACTTCCTGACGGGAGCGCTTCATTTCGGCTCAGCATAGGCGATACGAGGGCCTCATGTGTAGAGAGCTCTTTTTGAGCTGTGAAAAATTTAGGCCAATATTCGCTTCTTGAGCCTTCATGAGGGACGGCATATGCATAAGCAGCAGCCCGGTCCAGCACCTGCTCATGTCCAAATAGCAGCGCATACAGATTCTTGCCAAAGGCAATCCGCTCATGCATCTTGTTGAAATTCGACAAGGTCAAGCCAACGAGCTCCTCATTAATACCGAGCGGGATGACAATATGATTCAGCCCCGCGATTTCATGTGAGCGAAAGGACAGAGTAGAGGTGACATGGTGCTGGTAGAACGAATTGCGGATGACGCGATACTCAATATAGTTCTGTTCATTGATGATCAGTCCAACCGCCAGCAGTGCACTGTCCCTGTTCAGCCAGAATTGCTCCCAGAAGGGAACCATGAAGGAGGAAATGTGAAATTCCGATAGTAAATGAAAGTAGCTCCGGCCTTTTTCCTTACTTTTCATATATAGCAGCAGCTGAGGGTAAGCGTCTTGAAAAATAAGTGCGTTGCACCGTTCAAGCAGCAGGTATACCCTTTCTTTTTCTTGGTCATTCAGGATGGTCTTCAGCAATCCGCTGCGCAGATCTGTCATATTATATCCACCGTTCCGGGATACGAAGTGAGCGAGCAGTGCCCAGTGCAGCTCTGGATAAGACTTGTAGCAGGCGAGGTAAGCTGCTGTTCTGGAGACATTGCTCTGGTTGTGAACTCTTGTCAGCTGCTTAATCTCCTGAACGAGCTCCAGCTCCTCCACACTATAAGGGTCAAGCTGGCTGCTCCGAAGGGAGGCTGTCTGAACACCAGACGTTCTTACACTTGCCATCATATGCTCAAGCTGATGCTGTACCTGTACGGCAGAAGAAGTCTGCCACGTCAGGGAGAGAAGTGGGTGACGCAGTTTTTTGGAGGCTTCCCAGGCTGATCTCTTCCCAGTGATCATTTCCTTGATCGTGACCGGAATCGTTGTAATCAGCTGCCAAATAGAAGGCTTGGGCTGCGCTTGATAATCTGGTTTGTCCATCATCATATCTCCCTTTCGTTGAATCGTCTCACGATGCTTACTCACGATGTTTACTAGTATGCACACAAAATTTGACTTCCACTCTATTCTTTGCTTCACTAAGGTAAGATAAAGGTAAATAGCAGAAAGGATGGTACACATGAAATTAATGAATTCCAAGGCTGAATTTGACGTATCTATACAATCCTCCAACCTGGTCGTTGCTGTATTTAAGGCGGATTGGTGCGGTGACTGCACCTATATCAATCCATTTATGCCAGAGGTAGAGGAGAAATATGCCGATTCCTTATCGCTTATTCAGGTGGATGTGGATAAAGTGGAGGAGGTCAGTCAGGAGCAGAACATTCTGGGCATTCCGAGCTTTGTTGCTTACACGGATGGCCGGGAATTGATTCGTTTCGTTAATAAAAACCGCAAATCACGCGAGGAGATTGAGACCTTCCTGGATCGTGCGGTTGAAGTGTACAAGTCCATTCATAAATAAGAAACTCAAAAATACACCGTTCTCCTTCTTCCGAAGGGAGCGGTGTTTTGCTGTGTAATGATGGATATACTGAGATGAGTGCAATGAATTGGGATTGATGTGGCAGCTCAGCGTGTTATGAAATAGATTTTATGCGTTAACATTTTGTCACAATCGGTTTATGCTGTGGATTCTTTTATCCGTTATAATTGAAAAAGAGCTGATGGATAGCTTCACCATATTTCATAACAGCAGGTGAATGAAGTTGAAACATATCAAATTGTTAAAATGGGTCAGTTTCGTGACGACCATATTCATGTTTTTTGCCACCTTTGGCGGTGGAGTCGTTACCCGGACAGAGTCCGGACTCGGCTGCGGCAATGAGTGGCCGCTGTGTCATGGTGAATTTGTACCAGCACATACGCTTGCTTCACTTATTGAGTATTCCCATCGCATCGTGAGTTCAACAGCCGGGCTGCTTGCGGTTGCAACCTTTGTGCTCTTCTGGCTGTACAGCAAGAAACGCCGTGATTTACAGATCTTTGCGCTATTGACGTTAATATTTGTCATTATCCAAGGAGGAATGGGTGCACTGGCTGTTGTCTTCTCCCAATCTCCACCCGTGATGGCACTGCACCTTGGGTTTGCGTTTATCTCGCTTGCAAGTGCACTCATGACAACGCTTGGGGCCAGACAGGAAGAGAAGTTTGGAGGTCTTGAACGGTTTGACAGTTTGCCGCGCGTCAGCAAGGGCTTCCGTAATCTGGTATGGATTACCGCAATCTATTCCTACGTGGTTGTTTATACGGGTGCTTTTGTAAGTCATACGAGCTCTGCAGGCGGCTGCTCCGGCTTCCCTCTATGTAATGGAGAGGTTGTGCCTCAGTTGTCTGGCGGAGTCGGCATAGCCTTTATGCACCGAGCAGCTGCATTTCTGCTGGTTGCTGTCGTTGCAGTGCTCAGTCACTATGCTTATCGTCACCACAAGAATAACCGGGAAATGCAGGTGCTTGGGCTGTCAGCGATCGGTCTAATTATTCTTCAAGTGCTCTCTGGTGTTGGACTGATGCTGACAATGAATCGTCCTGAAGTCTACATGTTCGTCGTACTGGCACATATGACAATCATTGCCGTCTTGTTCGGCATGCTGTGCTATATGAGCTATGTCGTGTGGAGACTTGCCAAGCCAGTGGGCAGTAATAAGCTGTAACAGAGCTAGCTGGTAAAAGGGAAAGCTAATCGTTTCACTCGGGCAGTGGTCGCTGCCCGGGATACATAACTCAGGCGTGTGTCACGCACTTGTTAAGCCTTCGGAGATACTCCGCAGGCTTTTGTTTTCAAAATGCCTGATAACGGAATCAATTTCATAATACCTTTAGCTGCTTCAATCAAGGGTATATATAGATCAAAATGATTTTTTAATGAGTTATGGAATTGATTCAACGGGGTACATATCTTGCATGGACTCACCTCTTATCCATCATTCCATCCGTCAGGATTATCAAGTAATTATGGTTGTGAGGTGCAGAATTCGGGAACTATAAGCTGTACAGATGCACAGGAGGACACGCATATGCTTCGAACCTTATTGGGAGAGCCCGCCCGGGTTAACACCGGAGAGTTAAAAGAAGCCATGGATACCATGGCGAAGACACTGCAGCTGCTTGGAGCGGCTATAGATCGAGGAAACGACCCTTCACATGATTATCGCAAGCTCGATATTTGGACCCGAGGTCTGATGACCTCACTTGATGAACTGGAGCAGAGCACTTTTGCTGCCTCTTTCTTTGCCGCCAAAGTTCATTCTTCCTCAACAGAAGATATGGAACCGGATGAGAAGGCGGATTACGCTCGTTATGTTTATTTTTACAAGGATGGCTTTATTCGCATGTTTGCTATTCTCGACAAGCTTGGTAACCTGCTGGATGACTGGTATGATCTTCATACTTCTAAGGTGAAGGTGCATTTCTCTTACTTCACGGTTCTTCGTCAATTTGAATATTTGAAGCAGCATATGCCGCTTGTTCAGGAGCTGAACGATCTTAAAGATCGATATTCAGACTCGATGAATCGTCTGCGAAAACGAAGAAATACAGAAATTCATCACATGAATATTGAGATGGTGGATGATCTGTGGCAGAAGCATCAGACTCTTCATGGCAAAATTGAGCTGGAGGATCTGAAGTCTTTTACACAGGATCTTGAGCTTGGCCTAGAGCTTGTATCCAAGAGCGTGACAGCGGCATTTCATTACATTAATAACAACTGGCAGAAGAGCACATCTATGGCCAAAAATGCTGTCAAATCCTCAACATAAGAAATCCGATAAAAATAATGTAATATTTTCCTTTGACAAGTGGTGTGAAGTATTTTATACTTTCACTTAGTTTCTGAAATTGCTGAAATAAGTAATAAAGTGAGTTAAACACACAATCGCATATATGTTCTTATCGAGAGTGGCGGAGGGACAGGCCCTATGAAGCCCGGCAACCGATTCAGTATTGCAGTCAGTAAGACTGCTGTACCCGAATGACATGGTGCTAAATCCTTCAAGACCGTGAGGTTTCTTACGATCTTGGCAGATGAGAAGGAATCGCTTAATGATAACAAGCCCCTTTTTGTCTAGCAAAAAGGCGGCTTTTTCTTTTTATCAGATATTCTTCCACGAGGGGTTCGGGTAGAAAGCAAGGCATACGGGTAAAACAAGTGTAAAGAAATAGAAGCTCTGACATAGAGAAGAACGGATTGCAGTAAGTAAGGAGGTACCTCATTTGATCGAACTAAAAAATATTAAAAAGGACTACGGCAAAGGAAAACAGGTCACGACGGCCTTATCCGGGCTTAATCTGTCCATTCAAAAGGGTGAAATCTTCGGCGTCATCGGTCATTCCGGCGCAGGGAAGAGCACGCTGATCCGCTTAATTAATTTGCTTGAGCGTCCGACAGCCGGTGAGGTATGGGTCGGAGGCATTAACATGACCAGGCTTGGCAAACAGCAGCTGCAGGCGAAGCGCCGCAAGATCGGTATGATTTTTCAGCATTTTAATCTGCTCAGTTCAGCTACTGTGTATGATAATGTTGCGTTTCCTCTACGGCTCGTGAAGACCAATCAGGCGGAAGTGGATCGTAAAGTGAAGGAGCTGCTAGAGCTGGTTGGTCTGACTGAGCATAGTAAAAAGTATCCTTCTCAGCTCTCAGGCGGTCAGAAGCAGCGCGTTGGTATCGCACGTGCGCTGGCAAGCGACCCGGAAGTGCTGCTATGTGATGAGGCCACCTCAGCACTGGACCCGCAGACGACGAATTCCATACTTAAGCTGCTGCTGGATATCAATAAACGCTTTAATTTGACCATTGTACTAATTACACATGAGATGCATGTGATTCAGTCGATCTGTGATCGTGTCGCCGTCATTCATCAGGGCGGTATTGTGGAAGAGGGGCCGGTGACGGAAGTGTTCCTCAAGCCTCAGCATCCTGTAACCCAGGACTTTATTCTACGTGAAACGGATTCGGGCGACCTGCTCGGTGAAGCCATTATGGCGACACATTTGGAGCATTCCCAAACGGTTAAGATTACGTTTCTTGGAAGCAAAACGTATGATTCGATTCTGTCGCAGACGGCTAGAAGGCTTGGTATTGATTTTGCCATCCTGCAAGGAACCATCTCAACTATTAAGCAAGTGCCTTATGGACAGCTTACGGTAAGACTTGAAGGTCCTCCTGAGCTGATTCGCAGTACGATAGATGAGCTTGTGTCACAAGGGCTAGAAGTGGAGGTGATGGCATGATGGGGCTTGATTTTTCCGTCATCAACTGGGATGAATTCCAGAAGGCCACTTTAGATACATTAAAGATGCTGGGGGCATCCGGACTATTTTCAATTCTTATCGGTCTTCCGCTGGGCATTATTTTGTTCATGACTTCCCGTTCCACATCAGGAATCAACAAGTCTGTTTACAATGTGCTGTCTGTGATTGTTAACATCTTGCGGTCAGTGCCATTCATCATTCTGATTGTGGCGATGATTCCGATTACGAAAGAAATCGTAGGGACGGCGATCGGTGTTCTCGGTACCATTCCTCCGCTTGTTGTGGGGGCAGCGCCGTTCTTTGCCAGACTTGTTGAGACTGCGCTTCGTGAAGTCGACCGCGGTGTCATTGAGGCCTCACAGGCAATGGGCGCATCGACGGGTCAGATTATCTGGAAGGTGCTGATGCCGGAATCTCTACCGGGTCTGCTTGCGGGGATGACCATGACCATTGTTACGCTCGTATCCTACACAGCCATGTCGGGAATGGTCGGTGGTGGAGGGCTTGGTTCTCTCGCCGTCAACTACGGTTACTACCGCTATGAGAATGAAGTGATGATCATTGCTGTTATTATCATGATCGTGCTCGTACAAGCACTGCAGATGATTGGGGATCGCTTAGTGAAGCATTTTACTCGAAGATAATAGAGCAACTGTAAGTTTGTTTTAATTTTACTTTGGATTTAGGGCATGGACGTTGAATGGTTCATCCTTTATCACATATATCGAGATTATATAGGAGGGTCATCTGTAATGAAAAAATGGTTCTTATCTGCATTAACTCTAACTCTGGTTCTGGTACTGGCAGCTTGCGGCAACGATTCCGCTCCCGATACCACAGGAAGTGAAGGCACGGGAAGCACAGAAGAAACAGTAACCTTGAAGGTCGGTGCAACTCCGGTTCCACATGCTGAAATTCTAGAGCAGGTTAAACCAATCCTTGAAGAGCAAGGCGTTAATTTGGAAATTGTTACTTTTAACGACTATGTACAGCCAAACGTACAGCTTGATGAAGGTCAGCTCGATGCGAACTTCTTCCAGCACAAGCCTTACCTGGATAACGAAATCGAGACACGTGGTCTTAAGCTGACTGCTCTCAATCCGGTACATGTGGAGCCGCTTGGTGCTTACTCGAATACAATTACCTCTGCAGATGAGCTGCAGGACGGTGCGAAGATTGCCATTCCAAACGATGCAACCAACGGCGGCCGTGCCCTTATTCTTCTGGACAAGAACGGTATCAT
This sequence comes from Paenibacillus urinalis, assembly GCF_028747985.1. Classification (NCBI taxonomy): domain Bacteria; kingdom Bacillati; phylum Bacillota; class Bacilli; order Caryophanales; family Paenibacillaceae; genus Paenibacillus; species Paenibacillus urinalis. Next base: position 4,520,750 of record NZ_CP118108.1, on the reverse strand, counting down.
CAAATTGACTGATAACACGAACATTGAATCCAAGATCAGCGATATTGCAGAGAATCCAAAAAACCTGGAAATTATCGAAATGGATGCGGCGATGCTTCCTCGTCAGCTGGGTGAAGTAGAGCTTGCTGTAATCAACGTTAACTATGCGCTTGAAGCAGATCTTAACCCATTGGAAGACGCTCTCTTCCTTGAAGATGCAGATTCTCCATATGCGAACCTGCTCGTATCCCGCGAGGATAACAAGGACAATGAGGCTATTCAGAAGCTGAATGATGCTCTGCAATCCGATGAGATTAAACAGTTCATTGAAGATAATTATGCTGGAGCGATCGTACCTGCATTTTAATTGATTCAAGAAGATGATAAACAGTCCCGTTCGGTACTTTGTTGTTAAAAAAGTGCCGGACGGGACTGTTTCGTATGCCGTTCCTTTCATTCTGTCCTTCCCTATATTATACTGAATTAGTAACCGCTCTTGTTAGAAGGAGGAAGGGATTTGGACAATAAAGTCGCCCTTATTACGGGAAGTGCGAAGGGCCTTGGCAAGATGACAGCTCTTCGGCTGGCTGCTGAAGGCTTCGATATTGCATTAAATTATGTGCATAGCAGGAAAGAAGCGGAAGCTCTTCAAGCGAGATCATGAAGCTTGGTGTGCGTTGTATTGCGGTACAAGCGGATGTCTGTATAGCCGATGATACAGAGCGACTCGTCACCACGGTTGAGAAGGAACTTGGAGAAGTGGACATACTGATTAACAATGCAGGACCGTTCATTCGTGAGCGGAGGCTGTTTGCTGAATATAAGCAAGAAGAGATTATGATGCTGATGCAGGGCAATCTGGTCGGTACGATGCTCCTTGATCATCGGGTGCTGCCTTCCATGCGGCGCAAGAAATGGGGCCGCATCATTCACTTTGGATTCAGCCATGCAGGAGAGGCAAGATCCTGGCCGCAGCGTGCGGTGTATGCGGCTGCCAAGGTAGGACTGGTTTCGTTCACGAAGACATTGGCCGTCGAGGAAGCACCTTATGGAATTACAGTGAATATGATCTGTCCGGGGGATATTAGAGGAGATCATAAAGAAATGACGATTGAAGCGGTCAGCGGGCTCGTTGATAAGGAGACCCCTCGGGGCAGACCTGGCAGCGGGGAAGACGTTGCAAGAGTCATACATTTCTTATGTTTGGAGCAATCGGACTTTATTACCGGTAATATTATGGATATTTCCGGCGGATTGGATCCGATAAGACCGACCATCAAGGATGGGGATTGAGCGCGAGAAGTCCGAAGTGTCTCCAAAAAAAAGAGTCCCGGCTTCTGCACATGACAGAAGCTTCGGGACTCTCTTATATGATGATATGGGATATTAGAATACTTGAACGACTTCTTCTACGCCTTCGACTTCTTCGACTAGCGCGCGTTCGATCCCTGCTTTTAGTGTGATGGTGGAGCTTGGGCAACTACCGCAAGCACCCATCAATTTCAGTTTCACAATACCGTCTTCGACATCGACCAATTCCACGTCACCGCCATCGCGCTGCAGGAACGGACGAAGTTTATCGAGCACGTCAGAGACTTCATCATACATGGTGCTGCTTTGTACGTTTTCGCTCATATTATCAACTCCTTTCCTTCCCTTTATTATAGTATAAATTACGCCAAAATAAAATGGTCAAACCAAAAGCAGGTGAATAAATTGAGACCGATTATTGAATTTTGTACCAATAACATGCACTTTGGTACGGATGAGCTCTTTGAAGAGCTTGAAGAGAATATGGACTATGACGTCATCGAATACGGCTGCCTCAGCAATTGCGGACAATGCAGCATTACCCCTTTTGCACTGGTCAATGGTGAGGTTATCACCGCGGCCAGCCCTAAAGAACTGCATGAAGCCATTTTGTCCAAAATGGCTGAAGCTGACGCATGGGATGACTTGGATATATGAGTTAATTCGCTTGGCGCAAGCTAGCCAAGATGACGCTTAGACATCCAGAGAACACCGCTCTTCAGAATACGCGGAACACGCCCCATCATGGAGGTCTTACCCATGAGCCCAAATCCGGCCTTTTTGCCTAAAGCACCTAGTGTGCCTCTTAGGCGAAGGACCTCGATTTTGGGCTCTTCGTTTCTTAGAAGAGCAGAAATGACATGCGCAATTTGCTCACCTTGCACTTCAGCTGCTTGGGCGCTTGGGGCAAAAGGAAGGCTCGCACAGTCTCCGACAACATAGACTTCTTTGTATTCAGGAATCTGGTAGTACTCGTTCAATTTCACACGACCGCTTGGATCTTTCTCAACAGGCAGATCCTGTACCAATTGTACAGGTTGAATTCCTGCCGTCCACACGATGGCATCAGTCATAATTTCCTCATCTCGATTATAGATTGAGCCAGGCTCAACACGGGAGACAGAAATATGATTCTTGATCTCTACCTGGTGCTCACTGAACCACTCACCCACGTAAGCAGATAGTCGCTGTGGAAATGCAGAGAGAACACGCTCACCGCGATCCAGGATGGTTACGTTCAGGTCTGCACGGCTTTCTCTTATTTCCGCTGCCATTTCAACTCCGCTGAGTCCACCGCCCACAATATGAACATTGGCGTAAGGCTTGAGCTCGCTTAGACGCATATACGTTTCACGAGTGCTCTTGAAGCTTTGTATTGTGCAGCTATGTTCCTCGGCACCTGGAGTGCCATGGAACCGATCGGTGCAGCCAAGGCCGATGACGAGCTGATCATATTCAATCATTTCTTCATTTTGAAGGGAGATGGATTTTGCATCCAGATCAATGCTCGTCACTTCGCCATATCGATATTCTAATTGATGGTGAACCGGGTACTGTACCCGAAGATCATAATCAGACACGGTTCCGGCTGCCAGTGCATAGTATTCTGTCTTCAGACCCTGAAAAGGCATGCGGTCGACCAGCGTGATATGGACATCCTTCGGCAATGCACCTTCAATTAAGTGTTTAACAATGGTGAGGCCGCCGTAGCCGCCTCCAAGTACAACAATATTCTTCATAGCGAAATAACTTCCTTTCCTGATGTGCACCCACATAAAAAGAAGCTGTCTGTTGTCTGGTTATACAAAATATAGAATCGACAGTCCAATATTATGGGTAACGTCGTCTTTGTTGTTATTGTATGGGCTGGCATTCGTGCATAAGTAAGGATCAGCCCCTGCTCGGGAACTGATCCGTTAATAATTAAGAAGTGCAGTAATGGGAGAGTCAACTGATCTTATTCAAATACTTCAATCTCGTTATAGAATGTATCCCGTTCAACTGGAACACGTCCTGCTCCTTTTACGAGCCAGATCAGCTCCTTGCGGGTGAGTCCCGCTGGAGTCAGAGCACCTGCTGCGTGACTGATCTGTTCACGGACAATTGTGCCATGAACGTCAGAGGCTCCAAAGCTTAAGGAGACCTGAGTCAGCTGAGCTCCAATATTAATAAAGTAGGCTTTGATGTGGTCGAAATTATCAAGCATGAGTCTTGAGATCGCAATGGTCTTCAGATCCTCATAGGCGGAATTGCGGCGCATGATGCCGGCGTTCTTGCTCTTCGGCTGCATGGATAGCGGGATAAATACGAGGAATCCCTTCGTCTCATCCTGCAGCTCGCGAATTTGCAGCATATGGTTAATTCGGTCTTCATAGGATTCCACAGATCCGTACAGCATTGTGGTATGTGTCTTCATGCCAAGCTGATGGGCCGTGCGGTGAACCTCCAAGTAACGATCTACATTTGCCTTGGTAACCTTCATTTTTCTACGATATTCATCGGAGAGGATTTCTGCCCCGCCCCCGGTAAGGGATTGGAGTCCAGCCTTCATCAGCTCCTGCAGTACTTCCTTGATGCTGAGGCCGCTGATGCGGGTGAAGAAATCAATCTCAGCAGCGGTGTAGGCTTTCAGTGTGACATTCGGATATTTCTCGTTTAAAGCAGCGAGGGAATCGACATAATATTGAAAAGGCACATGCTGATTATGCCCGCCGACGATATGGAATTCCCGTACTCCCGGATGAATGTGCTGCTCCACATAATCAATCATTTCTTGTCCTGACAGCGTGTAGGAGCCTTCCTCGCCCTGATCTTTGCGGAAGTTGCAGAAGGCGCAGCGCGCTTCACACACATTGGTGAAATAGAGGCTCATGTTCTCAATAAAATAAACTTTCTTTCCGTTCTTACGAAGATTTACTTCGTTAGCAAGCTGTCCGATCGTTAGCAGATCGTCGCTCTCATACAAGTAAACACCATCCTCAAGCGTTAGACGCTGACCATTCTGTACCTTCTCAATGATGGCAGCCATCTTCGAGTCCGTATGGGGTGTAATAAGGGTGGACATGCGTATTCCTCCTAGTCCGTACTTTTTTGGTTTGTGCCGTGACCATTAATTCATGCTCTCATATAGGTTTACCCGTAGGAGTCCCAAGATCAAACTTCAATAATGAATGGTTGTGAAAAAAGTTACAACTACATTTATGACAGCAACTGGATACACTGTGACGAAATATCGACAGTTTGGCTTCAAATACCCTACCTATTATAAACCTCACATTTCGTAGGTTCAATATCTGGAAATAAAAAGAGTACATTCTTAATAAAAAGCATACCGAAAATGCGGATAGGTAACTCTTGAGGTACGAAAGTCACTGGAGTATAATTTAGTTATCAGGAAAGAAGGAGGTAAGACTTATGATTAATATTAGCGAGACAGCGGCAGAGCATCTGAAAGATATGCTCGAACAGCAGGAAACTCCGAACATGTTTCTCCGTCTTGGTGTGACACCGGGAGGCTGCACAGGGTTCTCCTATGCGATGGGGTTTGATGATAACGAAACAGACGATGATGTATATATGACAATTCAAGATATGAAAGTAGTCGTGGAGAAGGACAGCCTTCGCTTCCTCGACGGACTTGAGATCGACTTTGAAGAATCCGGTATGACGGGTGGTTTCACCATTCATAATCCCAACGCCATTGCGACTTGTGGCTGTGGTTCTTCCTTCCGTACAGCTACGGACGCGGGTAAACCGAACGAAGAGCCTTGCTAATCGTTGGAAGTTATAGTTTCTTAAGTATTAAGACGCTGTGAATTTGACCTTCTGAGCTATGTAAGCAGTATGCTTATTTAGTCCAGAAGGTTTTTCGTTTATCATGAAGCTTAGACAGACTTAGTTAAGTCAGCATAGAGGGGAGCTTGTCAGTGTGAGTTGGTTCTTTGCAGGTGTTTTTTGGCTGGTTTCTTTATCGGCCTTCATTTTTGGGTTGAATTTAACAAGAGAATTACATAAGAGCACAGACTATAACTCAAACGATTCCTCAGCAGGGTGGTTTTTTGATATCTTTTCCTCAATTACAAGGCTGATCATGGCCTTCTTTAGCATCCTTCCTTGGTGGCTTGCAAGGACTGTTCTTTTTGGAATTAGTATTATAATGTTTCTATTAGGAATTAATGTAATGAAAATAATGTAACTACGTATATCAGTTTCTACGTTTTCTTGGCATCCACGATAAGTGACACGAACCCGAGCTGCTCTCCTGTATTCCTATGGTCAAATTGTTTGGAGCGGTAGATGAATCCGTCCTGCGGATTCCACTCCTTTTCATGAAACTTGCCTTGCTCATCGCAATATTCCAGTAAAGAAACTATAAAGCCAGCCTCTTCAAACATGGACGTATGACTTCATATTTCATGCCGAACTTCCGATACAAACTTTATATCATTGTTCTTTGGGAACGGTATAAAGGGGAAATCATACTGATACATAAAATGATAAGGAACACGTTATTTTTACTTGTCGTGATAGCACTACTTGTTATTGTCGTGAGGAAGGTATCCGAGCCTGTCTTCTCTGAATTGATTACTCAGCCGATTACCGATAAAATAGCGCGAGATGCACTGGAGGATCTGCCACTTCCTCCGTCGCAGAAGGAACTGATTGCATATGCTCAGCAGCTTGCCGAGGAGGGGACAGTGCAATATTCTACAGACCTGACCCTGCAGTACGAACAGGCATCGGGTGATCGTAAGGGCATTATGACGGCTGCTTACAAGGAAACGCTGCTTGGCTTTATTGATATGGAATCTTCATCGCTGGCCGAGATTTCTAATCGTCCGATCTATGAAGAGAAGGTGATGATATCGAGCTCTCTGGCGGCGGATATAGAGGGAGAGCAATATGCACAGACCCGTGCAGATCAAGATCAGCAGGCTGGCATGGATGACATGCAGCAAGAGCAGGAGCCAGGTATGAAGCAGCAGGATAATGAACAGAAGCAAGAAGCGCATAAGGAAGATAGTGAGGTACAAGATAAGCTTATAACGACAGACACTTTGGCTTCTGATGTTAAAGTAGGGGATGTGACGGATAGGGATGAAGGTTCCAGTTCAGGAAGCACCAATACGAGCTCCGAATCCACTGACGTCGCAGCTGACAGCGAGGTCCCGACCGCAGGCAATGAAGGAGTAGCTTTATATGTAAATGAGGTATACTTTGACCGTTATCCTAATCTTGAGGAGGCGCTTCGGCTGGCAGCACTGGTTGAAAATGCCGCATTGATTGATCTGCGTACAGAGCAAGTCGTCTGGGACAATTATAAGCGCAGCACAGATTAGCCGGTGCAATAACACTATACCCCTATAAAAATTTCACTTCATAATCGCGTAAGTATTCAATAGCATCTATGACAATTTCCCTGAACATATGTTAGCATATAGACATGGAAATTCTAAGTTGATACTACATCACGAGATCATGAAAAGTGAGGTATACAATATGCTTGAAATGGAACGGATTCATCATGTCAGTCTTGCGGTTCGGGATATCGAGCGCGCCCATGCTTTTTATTCGGAAAAGCTGAAGTTTAAGCGGCTGGAGCGTCCGCCCTTTAACTCCACGGGAGTATGGTATGCGATCGGGGAGCATCAACAGCTGCATTTATTGGAGCATCCTGCAGGAGATACGCTGAGAGAGCGTGGAATTGACACGACGGATGGACATTTTGCAATATGGGTGAAGAGTCATAAGGCGACAATTGAATGGCTGGAGTCTCAGAACATCCCGTATGAAGCAAGACCCGACAGTGTTGCTGGATTTGCCCAAATTTTCATTCTGGACCCCGACCACAATATTATTGAATTTGGTGCCCCGTATTCTTCCTAATATGCCGGCACTACGCCAGCTTCGATCTATATAAAAAAACGACTACCTTTTATTCGTTAGGATTCGGCCCATCTAAAAATGGACTGAATTCTAAAGAATACGTAGTCGTCCTCGTATATTAAACTTCCGTTTGGAAAATGACCGTGTCACGGGAATAATGATGCTCTCTGCCGTCTTCACTTCTTAACCGCACTTTATCATTGGAGAACATTTCTACATGACCCCGGGCAATTTCGCAATAGACGCCAGCAGAATCCTCCTGCCAAACGGAAACGACGGTTTGAGATAAGGCCGCAGTAAAAAACTCGATGTTTTTTTGCAGCGTTCTGGATTTATTGGAATTCATCGTATCCTCCTTCTTTCGTAAGGTGACAACTACGTTCACGTATAATAGCACTGACGTAAACACTTTACCCTACTCTATTCTCTATTGTAAAGCATCCCGTCAAATTTGGTAGAAACATTCTCATATTTTTAGTAACTTGATATTCAAGAATCGCAATATGGGTCAACCTTGGGTGATTTTACATTGCGTTTACACAAAGAGTTTACAATAAAAATGAATAACTATTATAGAAAAAGAGAGTAAGCTCAATCAAGCTTCGAACAATACGCTTCATGAGTGAGGGAAGTATGAAAAAGGAGAATTATAATCACGACATGAACCCATATCTGAATCGGGATTTAAGCTGGCTGGAATTCAACAGAAGAGTGCTTGAAGAAGCACAGAGCCCGGATACACCCCTGCTGGAACGCGTCCGCTTCCTATCCATTGTCACGACCAACCTGGATGAGTTTATGAGCGTACGTGTAGCAGAGACCAGAGAGAAGATCAAGGCTGGCTTCACGAAAAAGGACTTTACCGGATATACAGCAACAGGTCTATATCGAAGACTGATGAAACGAACGATGAAAATGGTCAGTGAGCAGTATCGTTCATACCGTGATTTGCTGAGACAACTGAGCAAAAAGGGGATCGTATTTATGGAATATACGGACCTGAATGCAACCCAGCAAAAAGCGATGGAGCAATATTTTCACGATATTGTATTTCCCGTGCTGACACCTATGGCTGTAGACTCCAGCAGGCCTTTTCCACTCGTACACCATAAATATGTGTATTTGGCCGTAGTTTTGCGCAAGGAAGATAGCAAGGAAGCGAATGATCATTATTTTGCGATTGTACAGGTTCCTTCTAATATTCCGCGTGTCATCTCAGTTCCGCTGCGTTCTAATAGCAAGAAGAAATCATTCATACGAATTGAAGAACTGATAAAACATCATATTCATTCATTGTTCAGCGGGTACATTCCAGAAGCCGTTCATGGCTTTAGACTAACGCGAAATTCGGACTTGTACATCAATGAGGAAGAAGCAGAGGATTTGCTCGAAGAGATTGAAAAAGAGCTGAGAAGACGCAGAAGAGGTGCGCCTGTACGTCTTGAAGTGGAGCAGGGAATTCATCCGTATGCACTTGAATATTTACAGGAAGAATTCTCGATAGGCTCTGATGAAATATTCGAAATTCAAGGGCCGATGGATCTTGGATTTCTAAGTGGATTTGTGGATCAGCTCGAAGGATATACCCATTTGAAATATCCCTCCATCAAGCCTGTTTATCCAGATATCTTCAATACTGAGGAGAGCATGTTCCGCATACTGCGAAGACAGGACGTATTGCTGTACCATCCATATGAGTCTTTTGATGCGGTTACGGATTTTGTAGAAGAGGCATCCGAGGATTCGCAGGTCATGGCAATCAAGATGACCTTGTATCGGGTCAATGGAGACTCCAGACTGATTGCAGCACTTGCTCATGCGGCAGAGATGGGCAAGCAGGTGACCGTTGTTGTCGAGCTGAAGGCGAGATTTGATGAAGAGCGAAACATCGCTTGGGCGAGGAAGCTGGAGAAGGCAGGCTGCCATGTCGTATACGGCCTTGTCGGTCTGAAGACACATGCCAAGATCATTCTCGTCGTTCGAAAAGAACAAAATATGCTCAAGAGATACGTCCATGTAGGCACAGGCAATTATAATGCGAGCACAGCACGGGTGTATACAGATATCGGACTTCTTACTTCAGATCCGCAGATCGGCGAGGATGCTTCTGAAGTATTTAACGAAATAACGGGATATTCCGCAGCCCAAGGCTTGCAGCAGCTTCATATCGCACCGGATGGACTGAAATCAAGGCTGTTCGAGTTGATACGCAGAGAAGCAGAAAATGCAGCACAGGGTAAACCGGCTCAAATCATCGCCAAGATTAATTCCCTGTCCAACCAGGAGTTGATTGACGAGCTCTACGCTGCTTCACAGGCAGGAGTCAAGATTCAGCTGATCGTTAGAGGTGTATGCTGCCTTCGTCCCGGAATAGAAGGGCTTAGCGAGAATATCCGGGTCATCAGTATCGTTGACCGGTTCCTTGAGCATTCACGTATATTTTATTTTCAGAACCATAAAGATCCAGAGGTCTACCTATCCAGTGCGGACTGGATGACTCGTAATCTAAATCGCCGGATTGAGCTGATGTGTCCAGTGCATGATCCACAGCTTAAGCAAACGATTGTCAATATATTGGAATTATCGTTACAAGACAATGTGAAGGCCCGGCTCCTTCTATCGAACGGGAATTATGTTCCTGTTACGAATGATGAGCCGAGCCTGAGAAGTCAATTCGAAGCACTTAAGATCAAAACGTGGAAGAAAGAGAAAGCGACCATTTCAAGCTAAGCTTCCAGGCCTTCTCAACATCTTTCTTAGCCTCCGTTAGTTCCACCAGTTCCACAGACGGCTCCCTGCTGCAGCTTAACTGCAGGTGCAGGGCGTCGTCTGTTTTTTGCATTTCCACCCTTTGGATCGCTTTTCCTCCACTGTATAAAGCTCGGGCGAGCTTAAGCAGGGAGCCGATTTGGTGTATTTTCTCCACATCTGCAGATGTCAAAATATCCAAATGATCTTGGATTTGCTTGGGCGTACGGTTCTTATGGTAATCACAGACGATAGCAGAGATGACCGTTTCTCGATGACTGAGTCCCCACATGCCTTTGTTCATGAGCCAATACATGGAATGGGAGCTTGCCCGGTGGTGATGTACCCGCTCTCCTAATCTGTGAAGCATAGACACAGCATAAATGATGCGCTCATCCTGTGTCTGTCCTTGGCCTATAAGTGTAGTGTGAAGTCGCTTCATTAGGCTGTAGACTTGATCAAGCTCCTCCTGCGGTGCAAGTGAATCATAGGCAAGAGCATTGTGGACACTCTTGTACAAGACATCCTGATCCATAAACTGAGGAAATTGCCGATGAAGGGGCTCATAGAACAACCCGTCACGAAGTCCTGCTCCGCTCACCACATAATGGGTAGACCGTAATAGCTCGAAGATCGTCTGCAGCAGAATAATACCAGGAATGATCAGATCGGTTCGATCCTTGGATAAGCCAGGGGTCTTCTTGCGCTGGTCATATGGAATATATGGAAGCGTGTCATAGAAGGACTGAATATCAGCTTTGCTCATCATGTACCCGTGCATAAGCGGAAGGGAATAGGCTTGTCTCTTCTGAACCATTTTTGCCAAGGCACGAACGGTGCCGCCAAGACCGACGAGTGGAAGATTTGGATGTGTCAGCAGCCACTCCTCCTCCTTCAAGGCCGTAAGGATCGACTGTTTGAATCCTTGCACGGTTTCTGAACGCCAGTAATCGGCTGTGCCGTAACGTGCATGAGAATTAACCGCACCATATGGGATCGATAAGCTTGCTCGATACTCGCGGTTAAGGAACAGTGTGATCTCTGTACTTCCTCCTCCGATATCAATGATATATCCGTCCTGGAGGGGGATGGATTCTCGCACACCGAGAAACCCAAGTCGTCCTTCGTCCTCTCCGGAAATAAGCTCAACGGTAAGTCCGGTCGCCGCTCTGATCCAGCCTGTAATCTCCTCGCTGTTTGCAGCGTTTCGAATGGCTGCGGTCGCCGCTGCCCGGATATGTAAGACACGGTATGCTGAACAGATATCCTGATAGCTCAGCAGAACGGGAATGATCGTATCTATATTTTCTTTGGTGATGGTGCCGTCAGGACTCACTTTTTGACTGAGCCTAGCTGCATACTTTTTCTCATGGAGAACTCTATGCTCTCCTGAATGAAGTACTTCGTATATTACGAGTCGGATCGAGTTCGATCCAATATCAATGATGCCAGTTCGATGATTCATGTCAGCAAGCCACTCCTTTTTGTGAGACTCCCAGGTGATTCCTGATTGAATATTGCATTATTACCATCCTATCGCTTGTTAGATGCATATATACTCGAATGAAATCAGTACCAGGTTTATGTAAAAAGCCCACGTCTAAATATATGTACTATATTGTAACAGCTTAAACAGACAGCATAAACAAAAAAACCGCCTCTCCAGATAGGAGCAAGCGGATATTTTGCACATCACGGTTTATTGCTTTACGAAGTAATGAACTCAATGACACTGATAAAAATACCTGTAAAGATGAGAGAGAAGACGATACAGCCAATTCCAAAACCGATATGCTTCTTGTCACGGATAAATTTAATGCCTGTCACGAAAGTAAGAATCGTTACAGCAACAAGTACGAGAACGATGGCAAAATAAGCGACCCCGTATAGACTTTCAATAAATTGCGCCACTTTAGTTAGTGCTCCCTTCCAGGGTTATAATCTGCTTGCAATGTTTCTATAAGTTTAACCAAAACAGGCTCTCTACAAAGGCATACATACAAGAGAAGCAAGTCTTCCGCCAATATATATGTAGTATATACCACGCTTAAGTTCATCCTTAAATCTTATATAGAGGGGAGAAGGAAGAAAATGAGCTTGACGATCGGAAGTAAGTGGTTAAAAACACAAGTGCTCCTGAGCAATGCCTCTGTTGCTAATCATATCCCAGAAACCTGCTTGTTTACCAAGCAGCATCTGAAAAATATGTTACAAAAATACGGAATGGTATTTGTTAAGCCCGTCCATGGAGGCGGAGGAGCCGGTGTCATTCGTGTTAAGCAAGAGCAGACAGGTTATTCATACACCAAACTGTCACGCCGACTGACGTTTTCGAATTTTGATCTTATGTATGCCTCGCTTCTGAGAGCAAAGAAGAGAAGAAGCTATCTAATACAGCGTGGAATAGAGCTGGCTCAGATCGGAGGCAGACCGATCGATTATCGTGTCAAATTCGTCAAGCAGGAGGCAGGCTGGAAGATCACGGCTATGCTGGGAAGACTGGCTCGACCCGGCCTTGTGATAACCAATGTATGCAAGGGCGGAACCTTAATTAAAGGACGGCTGGCATTACAGCAGTCACTTCCCCACATCAGCGCTCGGTCGAAGCAGCAGGAGATGCGGAATTTAACACGTGTCTGTACGGCTATCTTAGAAGAAAGGTTCCCGGGACTCGGACAATTGGGCTTTGATTATGGACTTGACCATTCGGGAAAGATCTGGATTCTGGAAGTCAATACAAGACCTCAATAATGGTTCTTCATGTAATGATGCAGTCTCCTCATTCTATCAAATTTTAATATAACTGAATCAATTTCATAAATCATTAAAAAGGTAGAATTGAAACTATATATAGACAAACGAAATCATTTTGATCTATATATACTCTTGATTAAAGCAGCTAAAGGTATTATGAAATTGATTCAACTAGAAAAAAATTTTGAGAAGGTTTTCAGAGAAAATGACCTGTGTATAAATATTATCCACATAATCCACTTGCCAAAAATATAGATTTATCATAATTATTAACATTTTATACACAGGATTTCCACAAGTGGATGTGGATATCAAGAACGCTTGTTCTACTTTTTATTCTCTGATATGATAGCTTTGAGGAATAAATAGGAAAGGTTGTGTCGGACACATGGCTATGCTCTCAGATGAGACGCTGCTCGATTCTTACCATATGGCAATCGAGCTTCAGCTTGATGTCGATTTCATAGCATTATTATTAGAAGAAATCCACAAGCGCAGATTGCATACCGACGTATCTTCCGTTCTGCACTAGAAATCCTCGATTTGTGGACGGTCAGATCCTTCCAGGCACATACCAGGTATCAGCTGCATAAGAGAATTCCGTCAGACAATGGGGACAATGCATTAAGTGTATGCATTGATTGGCTGCTGCTGGTATCGTTTGAGCGTGGGAAGATGCGACATAGGGACTGTAAGGTCCTGCGTAATCTTCCTGCAGTCCGCAATCTACGGTTTCTTGATGGCAGTTAGGACAAAGTAACACGGGTGCGGAATCTAGACCGTTACATATTGGGCATACATATGACAAAGGGTATCCACTCCTGAGATTAGTTTCAGGAGTAAGATACCCTTTTTTGTTGCAATATTATGCATTTATCCCTTACATCTTCATGTTGCTGCTATGGCCTGGAGACAGCTTCGCGCTTGGGTCCACATAGACCTTGGCGTTATTAACTGCGGTCGGTGCTTCGCCGAATCCAACAGCAATCAGCTTCAGCTTACCTTCATAGGTTGTAATATCACCGGCGGCAAAGATTCCCGGAATACTTGTCTCCATACGTGTATCAACCACAATGGAGTTGCTGTTAATCTCGATGCCCCACTCGGCAATCGGACCTAGAGAGGAAATGAATCCAAAGTTTACAATGACATCATCAACTTCAATCTCTTGTGTTTCTTTTATCTTGACATGAGAGAGCGTTACCTTCGTGATGCGGTCTTCACCATGAAGCTCCGTAATCTCTACTGGCGTAACTACATTCACTTTGGATGCCATAAGGTTCTCTACACTGTGCTCATGCGCACGGAATTTATCGCGGCGGTGAATCAGGGTGACTTGCTCTGCGATTGGCTCAAGCATAAGCGCCCAGTCAACTGCAGAATCTCCTCCTCCGCTGATGAGCACCTTCTTGCCGGCAAAGCGCTGCAGGTCACTTACAAAATAGTGCAGGTTCGTTTGTTCGAACTTGCCCGCTCCTTCAAGATCCAGTCTGCGAGGCTCGAATGCGCCTACACCTGCTGTAATAATAACGGCTTTGGCATGATGAACGTCTTTATCTGTCGTTACGACAAAATGCCGCTCTTCTTTCTTTTCAACAGAAAGTACCTTCTCCTCTAGACGGATATCGGTGTCGAAGCGTTTCATTTGCTCCAGCAGATTGCCGACGAGATCGCCAGCCGTAATCTTTGGAAATCCAGCAACATCATAGATGTATTTCTCCGGATACAAGGCGGCAAGCTGCCCGCCGAGCTGAGGCATGCTCTCTACGATTTTGACAGAAGCCTGACGCATCCCTCCGTAAAATGCCGCGAACATCCCAGCGGGACCGCCGCCGATGATGAGCAAATCAGTTATATCTTGTGTGGAATCTGGGGTCGTCACCTGTAAAACACACCTTTCATGTTTTATTCCGAATCAATATCGTCACGGATCAAATCCCACGAATTTCGATTCATAGACCAATGGGTAAACGGATGAAATATGGCCATTAGTCTTTCTATTTGATAGTCATTATCAATTATAGACACTACTCTTGCTCGTTGCAAAGAACAATATACAACTTTTCCTATAATTTTCACCCAGAAAACGATTATATTTTCTCTTGCTATTTTCGATACGTATCGCTATCATTTTTGTTGCATGAAAAAATAACTTGATTTTTAAAGGTTTTAGGCTTATTTTATATAGTTTTGCAACCGAATGACATAAGTTGTCGTTTTAATGAATAGGAATTGAATTACACCATCTTTTTAGCATGAGATGCGAAGGTGGATGTGTACAGCTGGATTGATAAGAGCCCATAGTGAACTTGTACGTTCAGGGGAGGATGGGCCATAAATATAGAGCGGACTAATAGGATGAAATCGATTCAGTTGTTATGAAGATTTACTTATTATAACCTGATAATATTGACTTTGGTTCCTTCTATAGAAGTTGAAACAATATCGGAGGGGTAAGCGCATGAGCAGCATTCCTAAGATTGTCATCCTTGGCGCAGGCTACGGGGGTATATTAACCGCGCAGCGACTTCAAAAGGAACTGAATTATAACGAAGCAGACGTTACACTCGTAAATCGGCATGACTACCATTATATTACGACACATCTTCATATGCCGGCCGCGGGGACGGACTCAATTGAGCATGCAAGGGTGCCTATTTCCAAATTAATTGATGAATTCAAGATCGATCTTGTGAAATCTGCAGTGAAAGATATTAGGCCGCATGAGAAGAAAGTGATATTGGAAGATGGTACCTTGTCGTACGATGTCTTAGTTGTTGGTCTCGGAGGTGAACCGGAAACGTTCGGAATCCCTGGGATGAGAGAGCACGCTTTGACGATTCGCAGCATTAATTCAGTAAGGCTGATCCGGGAGCATATTGAGTATCAATTTGCATGCTACAAGAATGACAGCAAGGCCAGCAGAATGAATTTTGTAGTGGGCGGTGCGGGCTTTAGCGGCGTAGAGTTCGTATCTGAGCTTGCTGACCGTCTTCCACGCCTGTGCAAGGAGTTTGATGTCGATCCAGGGGTTGTACACCTCTACAATGTTGAAGCAGCTCCAACGGCCCTTCCAGGCTTTGATAAAGAACTGGTCGATTATGCGATGAAGGTGCTTAAGGACAAGGGAGTATCACTGCGTATAGGTGTTCCTATCAAAGAATGTCTGCCTGAGGGTGTTATTATCGGAGATGGGGAACACATTGAAGCTTCCACGGTCGTATGGACCGGGGGAATCAGGGGCAACAGGCTGGTGGAGCAGGCTGGCTTTGAGGTCACACGCGGACGTGTAGCCGTTGATGAATATTTGCGGGCGCCCGGCTTCGATAACATATTCATCATTGGAGACAGCTCTCTCATTTTGAGTGCAGAGGGTCGTCCTTACCCGCCTACAGCTCAGATGGCGATGCAGCAAGGAGTCAATTGTGCTAAGAATATCTCTTTACTGATCCGGGGCAAATCGCTGGAAAAATTCAGATTCAATCATAAAGGGACAGTAGCGTCACTTGGCAAGGGAGAAGCGATTGCCGTTGTGAACGGGAAGAAATGGAAAGGCTGGAAGGCTGCCCAGCTCAAAAAAGCAGTAGATATCAGATACTTATATAAGATCGGCGGAATTCCGCTCGTCATTCAAAAAGGAAGGTTCTTTTAACTTATGAGACATTGCAGTGTTCAAGTACGCGGGCTGCTAACTAGAGATGAACTTAATCGGTATAATGCACTGATGGAAGTAGGCAGCTATTTAGAAGAACAAGACCGTTATGATCTATCTTATATTGTTCAGAAGGAAGTTGACATTCTTATTCTGCCGGCCATCGAGCGATTGAAGGAGAAGAGCAGGGACCGCGACCGTGCAACGGCAGAGTTCCTGGAATCACTGAAAAAGCTCGAAGAGGAAGATGAGGATTAAAGCATTGTTACCAAAAAAAGAGGATGTGCTGCAGGTTGATCCGCAGTACATCCTTTTTGTATAAGCTTACAGCTTCAGCATAGCTTCAAATGACTCCTGTGTCAGCAGGCTTCCTACATAGAAAGAACCAAATTCACCATAACGTGCGCTGACTTCATCAAAACGCATTTCATAGATCAGCTTCTTGAATTGAAGAGCATCGTCTGAGAACAGCGTCACTCCCCACTCCCAGTCATCGAATCCGACAGAACCTGTAATGATTTGCTTTACTTTGCCCGCATAGCTGCGGCCGATCATACCGTGACTTCTCATCATGGTTTTGCGCTCGTCCATCGACAGCATGTACCAGTTGTCACTGAGATCGCGTTTTTTGTTCATTGGATAGAAGCAGATGTATTGATTCTTCGGAAGTACAGGCTTCAGACGTGCAACAATCTGTGGATTCTGCATCGGATCTTCATCTTTACCGAGATAGTTGCTAAGCTCAACAACGCTGACATAAGAATAGGATTTCGTCGTAAATTGGGCAAACGTGGTTTTGTTAAATGCATTCTCGATCGCATTCAGATCCTCCAGCGTTTCACGCAGATGCATCATGACAAAATCAGCTTTTTGACCTACTACAGTATATACCGTAGAGCTTCCCTTGCCGGATTCCTCATCCGCTGCCCAGGCATTCAGAAATTCCTGCAATTCATCTGTGGCAACCGCACGGGTCTCATCGTCAGCAGCACGCCATGCCGCCCAGTTGATCGATCTGAAATCATGAAGGGCATACCAGCCCTCGAGAGTTAAAGCCGCTTCGCTCATCTGTTTATCACTCCTGATTGGAATATTTATTGTAAAAGAATTTTTCATTTGTTGTGAATCCATTTCATAATACCTTTTATGAATTGGATTCTGGTGCATGCAGCTTTATTGTATCAAAGCGTGAAGCGGCTGGGCAAATGAAGATCTCATTAAGTGAGCTGTTTTAACAAAATGCTCATAATTTGAGCTTTTGGGCGGAAGCCTGCTCATTTTTTGTTTTTGCAACGGCAAGACCTGTATTTTTGAAGGTGATCTCATTGCCTGTCCCTCTTATTTGAGTTAAACTAATGATTATCTATTATGGGTTTGCATACATGAATTGGCAGAAAGAGGGGGAAGGTGAACGGATGCAGATTTTACCTGTGCTTGTTCTCATGGTTTTATTTTTTGTCATGATGTTTGGGATCGGTTTCATTTTGAATATGCTGATGAAGACAACGTGGTTTCCTTCTTATTTGTTTGTCATCGTGCTGATTCCTGTCGTAATCTTCACCATGTGGAATCAGGAAAGTATGAGCCTTGGTGCGCATCTCGGTACATATCGGCTAGTGGATTACTTAACAGGTATTGCTGGACTTGTAGGAGCCGTGATGAGCGGATGGACGATTAAGAAGCTGAGGCTTGGAGGATACCGAATGTTTTAGTAATTAACTTGATACTTATTGCAGGACGCCTCTTTCTGGATGAAGAAAGGGGCTCTTTTGTCATATCAGGGGTTCACTTTTCATAGAGTGATAGAGTACAATAGTAAACCGTGGCTTTCAAAATAGAAGAATGGTCGATTAATGTCGTATAAGATGAAATAGCGGAAAGATTAAGCAGGGAAATTGGCTATTTTTGAAGATTTAAGCGGACGTCTTTTATGATAGAATAGAGAAACATTATTATTCGGAAGAAGGAGAAATGAGCGATGCGCATGAAGAACATGCTGCACTTTACCGAGAATCATCGATACTGCGTTTTCCGCGAGTTTGGACTTAGCAGCCTGGACGAACGGATGCTCAGCTCCGCATATCAGCCCATGGCGGGGGCCTTTGCGATCAGCTTGTACAGGCTGTTATTCCAGCATGTCAGAGCAGATCAAATCGGCTACTCCACGATGGAGCAGCAGCGCAAGCTGTTCCTGGCGCTGGGACTCGAGCCCAGTGATAAAGGACGCAAGTATTTGATGGAGCAAACCTCCAAGCTTGAAGCCGTAGGGCTGCTTCAGACTTCCCGAGTTTATATACCTGAGACAGATGAATATACCTATGAGTATGAGCTGTATCCTCCGTTGTCTCCCGGTGAATTTTTCCGGACCCAGCATCTGACGCTGCTGCTGAGAGATAAGATCGGTAAGTTCGCAGTCCTTGCATTGAGATCGCAGATTTGGACTGAAGATGCCGAGGAATCAGGCTCACCATTAGCGAACAAGGAGAATATCTCTGTCCCGTTTTACGATATATTTGAGCTGAATACACATGTCATTGACTATGAGCTGGAGCAGGCATTATCCGAGATGTCGAGTGCTAGGTCTGAAGCAAGTACGCCGGCAGTTCCTGAGAATGATCAGCTGAACTACGCGGATATTATTTTGCGCTTCCCTCGTGAATCTGCCAATCGGCGTTATGTCGAGCAGCTCCGATTTGAACCGGATCAGCTTGGCCTTGTGAACTATGTTGTACACAAATATGACCTGGGGATTCAGGATGTATGCCGATTGCTTGATGAGGACGACGTATTTAACACCCGTGGGGAAATTATACTGGATCGTCTGCAGGAGCTGGCCAGCAGCATGTTCAGACAAGGGAAGAAGCGGAAGGAAGAGAGGTCCATCCACGCAGCGAAGGTGGTCAGCATGCGGCAGGCGCTTGACAGTAAGCAGACCGATGAGCCTCCTGTCGAGCATGGGGTAGAGATGGAATATTATTTGGAAGTGCCGCCTCAATTCTCTTCCAAGTGCGATATACACCAGTACAATATGATGCTTCGTAATGAACCTTATTTGCGTTTGCTGCAAACCTTTTTCCCAGGCTCCGTACCTGACAATCTCATTGACATATTTGAAAAAGTAGACCTCAGCTATAAGCTTCCGGGTGAAGTCATTAATGTATTGATTCATTATCTAATGACTCTGCTGGTGTCTGGAAGTGAACAGCGTATTAATCGCAATTTTGTGGAAGCCATTGCTTCCAATATGCTGCTCAAGCAGGTTAATACTTATGAAAAAGCGGTACAGTATATCCGTGACCAGTCGAAGGTCAAAGGCAGCAAGGATAAAACGAATGAGAAGGCTCAAAGACCAGGTCGCGCGAGAGGCTATGCTTCACAGCAGGCCAAACTGAAGCCGGACATTCCTATTGTTCAAGATACAGGGGACGGAGCTTCGATTACCGAAGAGGAGCTTGAAGAGATGATTCGTTTTGCCGAGGAAATGCAGGCGAAGAAGTCACTCCGTTAAAACAACAATAAACTTCAATATTCATATATTTCAGTACAAGAAAGGAGGGCATTAACCAAAGATGGGACCGCTAGGACAAATATTACAGCAGATGAATCCGTCGTTTCGTCAACAGTCTCATGCCATTGCGGACAAGCTGAAGGCGGATCCTTCTGTTCGCCGGTTCTTGGAAGAGAACCCTGAGGTCGATGACACCCGGTTTATGCTCTCATTATCCAAGTTTTTTCAGTATGCCAAAGACAGCAGCAATTGTGCGAACTGCCCAGGTCTTGCGAAGTGCCCGAATGACTTCGAAGGACATTATTCGAAATTGTCAGTCGAGCATTTTAACGGTGAGCCTGAAATTATAGATAAAAAAACCCCCTGCAACCTCCAGCTTGCAGCGATGCACAAGAAAAAGGTCAAGGAGCGGATCCAGAGCTTCTATGTGGATGAACGTGCTCTGAGTGAGGGGTATAATGTTGCCGAGATTCTAAGAAAAGATCTGCAGCGTGCGCCTGCCGTGAATCAGGTGTTTCGTTACGTTAATGAAGCGAAGCAGAACGGACTTTCACCACATGGACTATATCTCGAAGGCTCTTTTGGAACAGGGAAGACGTTCCTTATGGGATATTTGCTGCATGAGCTGGCGCTTGAAGGGTTCACCGGCGTCATCGTTTATATGCCTGACTTTGTAGAGGATCTGAAATCCATGTTCCAGGACGGGCAGAAGCTGAAGGAAACAACAGAGATGCTTAAGAACTGCGATCTGCTCATATTTGATGACATCGGTGCTGAGAACTTAAGCCCTTGGGTACGAGATCATGTACTGGGCTCAATTCTGAACTATCGTATGAACCGCAAGCCGACGTTCTATACTTCAAATTATAATCTGGACAGCCTGGAGCAGCATCTGAGCTTTACGAGCAAGGACGGGGAAGAACGGCATAAGGGACAACGCTTAATGGACCGGATTCGTCCTTTTGTAGACGTGGTTCCTGTACGTGGAGACAATCAGCGTGGAAAACATCGGTAACCGTATGGAGCTGATGAAATCATAAATATCGGGCACAATAAACAAAGTCTGATCATCCCGTCACAGCGGGTGAATCAGACTTTGGCTTGGGTCATGGGGCTTTCTACTTGAAAGCCTACGCCATCAGGAACTTAATGATAACCATTCCAAAAAAGATAACGGTCATCAGCACGAACATGCCGACGAATCCGCCAATGAGATCGAAGAGATCGTTACGCGGTTCTTCGTTCACATGGGACCTTGGATCGTACGGTCTGACAATGTTTGGTTCCATGATGCTGCCCTCCTCTGTTTACGTACTAAAACAATATAAGTATACCCACTATAGGAATCACTTGTAAAGATTCCTTGAATAGGGAAACTTTTGTAAAGAATTCGCAAAATATATGCATATGCATGTATTTCATTACGGAAGGCGTTGTGCTATAATGAACTCAATCGTTTACCAGAACGATATGAAGTTTAATAATAACTACGCAGTATATATAAGGAGGACATAATTCATGGCTATTGTTAATGTATCCGATCAATCCTTCAACACTGAGGTTGAAGGCACAGGTACGGTTCTTGTAGATTTCTGGGCGCCTTGGTGCGGTCCTTGTAAAATGCTTGCTCCTATTCTGGAAGAGCTTGCTGGTGAAGTAGGCGATGACGTGAAGATCGCTAAAGTAAACGTGGATGAGAACCCTGAATCGGCTTCCCGTTTCGGTGTAATGAGCATTCCTACACTGATTCTGTTCAAAGACGGTCAGCCTGTGGATAAAGTGGTTGGCTTGAACTCTAAGGAAAACCTGAAAAATCTGATTTCCAAGCACTAATCGGCTTAAGAAATGAAGATGATAACGCCTCCGGCATTGCAGCCTGGGGCGTTTTTTCATGGTTTTTGCGGTTTAGATGAAGAATACAGATAGCACTTGATCGTACGAGGAAAGAAGCTATACTATAATATAGGGAACATGCATTCGTTATTTGTTTCCTTTTACAGATTTTTTTACTTTTTAAGACTTCCATTTATCGTTTATATATAGATTTAATTGTACAGTTTAACAGGGAGGGGGAACGAAGGAAGATGGAATCACATCTTGGCCATATTCAAGAACAGGAGAAGGCGCTGGAGCAGATCAGACACAAGCTGGCGCTCCTGCCCGATCTGCCTGGCTGTTATCTGATGAAGAATGATCAAGGGACGATCATCTATGTCGGGAAAGCGAAGGTGCTGAAGAATCGGGTGCGCTCCTATTTTACAGGAAGCCATAACGGGAAGACGCAGCGGCTTGTTGCGGATATCCGGGATTTTGAATACATCGTCACGGGTAGTAACAAAGAGGCGCTTCTGCTGGAGCTCAATCTGATCAAGAAGCATCAGCCGCGTTACAATGTACTGCTTAAGGATGACAAGACCTTCCCATATTTAAAAATAACGAATGAGCGGCATCCAAAGCTGGAAGTCACACGCCGGGTACTGAAGGACAAGGCAAAGTATTTTGGTCCATATCCGAACTCCTATGCAGCACATCAGACGAAGAAGCTGCTTGACCGTATGTATCCGCTGCGTAAATGCGGAGTTATGCCGAAGGAAGTATGCTTGTACTACCATATGGGACAATGTCTCGCGCCTTGTGTCAAAGAGATTGGCAAGGAGACCTATGAAGGGATCAGCACAGAGATTGCTTCCTTCCTGAGTGGAGGTCACGAAGAGATTAAGAAGGATCTTCAGAAGAAAATGGAGGAGGCCGCAGAGGATCTTTATTTTGAACGGGCTAAGGAGCTGCGTGATCAGATCATTGCGATCGATGCCCTGATGGAGAAGCAGAAGATCACGACCGCCGATACCAAGGACCGGGATGTCTTCGGCTTTGCGATAGATAAAGGCTGGATGAGTGTACAGATTCTTTATATACGCCAGGGCAAGATGATTGAGCGTCATTCCACCTCGTTTCCTTTTTACGGAGATGCGTATGCGGACTTTATATCTTTTGTAACCCAGTATTACAGTGATAATCCGGCCTTGCCGAAGGAAATACTTCTTCCCTTGCTGCCAGAGGAAGAGAGCAAGCTGCAGCAGGCTCAGGGAGCAGACGAAGCGCATGAGCAGGCACAAGCGTATAAATTAGAGGAGAACGAGCAGGAGGAGGAGACGGTTCCAATTCCTGACGAGGCTGCCTCTGCAGATCAAGAGACGAGCGGAATTGATGATCCCGTCAGTGCGGCAGGGCTGCTTCAAGAGTGGCTGGATATCAAGGTGCTTATTCCAAAGCGGGGATTGAAGCGCCAAATGGTCTCAATGGCTACAGAGAATGCGAAGGTATCTCTCGATGAGAAATTCCGTTTGATTGAGCGGACAGAGGAACGCACTTCAAAAGCCGCGCAGCGTTTGGGTGAGGCGCTTGGACTCTCCTCGCTCAGTCGGATCGAGGCCTTCGATAACTCCAATATTCAAGGAGCGAATCCGGTATCTGCAATGGTCGTGTTTATTGACGGCAAGGCGGAGAAAAAAGAGTATCGCAAATACAAGATTCGATCCGTTAAAGGCCCGGATGATTATGAAACGATGCGTGAAGTCATCCGCCGCAGATATGAGCGTGTACTGAAGGAGAATTTGACCCAGCCCGATCTGATTATCGTCGATGGCGGTCGTGGTCAGATATCCTCAGCGCTGGATGTCCTTCACAATGAACTCGGGTTATATATTCCGGTATGCGGTCTCGTTAAGGATGCGAAGCATAAAACATCGCAGCTGATGATCGGTGATACGTTCGAAGTCATTCAGCTGCCGCGGGACAGTCAGGAGTTCTACCTGCTTCAGCGAATCCAGGAGGAGGTTCACCGCTTCGCTATCACATTCCACCGTGAGCAGCGCGGCAAATCGATGGTTGTATCCCGTCTGGATTCGATACCGGGTATTGGCGAGAAACGGCGCAAGCTGCTGCTTAAGCATTTTGGATCTCTGCGCAAAATTAAAGAGGCCAGCGTCGAAGACTTCCGGCCTCTATCTATTGGCGATAAGCTCGCCCAAACTATTATTGACTCTCTTCAGGATGAGGAGCCGTAAATATCGGCTCCTCTTTTTTTGTTCCCGAATGGAAACGGTAGATGACATAACCCACGATGGCAGGAAGGATCATCCAGAACACTCCGGCAGCCACATTTATGGCATCCTGCATGGCGAACAGGCTGATGCCCATCAGAATGCTGTTAAAGATAACATGGCTGAATACAGAAGTGATGAAGCCATGTTTGATCATAATGAAGCTGAATACAAGCCCGATAATCGTGAGTTCAATCGGTCTTGTGATGACAGGGTAGATCGGATACAGCGTATGACCGAACGCCCAGATGAGAGACGTAATCATTGCAGCCAGCACGGTACTTCGTACCATCTTCTTGAAGATTCGAATACCGAACAAACGGTAAACGGCTTCTTCCCCAATGCCAGCCATCCAGGCAAGGATAGGCATAAGCCACGGATAGACCATGTTATAAGGGGACTGGCTGGCATCTGTTGTAGACCATACGCCGAGCCCTTTTTCAAGCACGAAGAAGATGACGGACTGCAATCCAAGCAGTATAAATGCCCATAGGTAACCCGAATACATGCTGTGAAGCACATAGCGGCCATATCCAGGCTCCTTGGCCCGTCCCCATAGATTGTAGCCGTCCTTTCGCCAGAGTCCGTTTCCAGCGACGAGAGAGAAGTATACAAGCGCGGTCATGGCCAGCGTAAACAACGCTTGGATCCCAAACAAGATGACAAGCATAAGGGTAGAATAACCTTCCGCCTGGAAAGTCGGCAGCAAGTTGATCGTACCGATCATGGAGAACAGGAAATACAGAATGGATAACCAGATTCCTCTTTTAAATGAGGTATAGGCTCTTGTCAGTACACTGTACACGATAGCGAGGACACCAAGCAGCAAGGTGAATAAACCATAGCCTGCAAGCGTCATGAGGTTGGCTCTGGACGTTTCCTTCTCTACATATGCTGTGTGATCGGCAGGTACAGAGAACTCGGGATCAAATGAACGAATATCGCCATTCTCAAAAGTGAAATTAAGCTTCAGCGTGCTATCTCCGAGCTCCTTGCTGTGATCTGCATAGACAAGCCCGGGTTCGGATTCGGTCGTTTCCAGCTCCAGCGCATTTACGTCATAGCCCAATTCGGATAGAACTGGGACAGCAAGACTTACCTTATCCTCCAGTGAGATTCCGCCTTCGGATAACCGAAGCAGTGCGGCTCTCCCTTCTGATTCAGGCACCAGCTCATTGGTTGAATAGTCGGAATCCGGTGATTGCCGGATATAGGATACAGGCTTCGCACTGTTCATATGGACATCTACATTTAGATATCCTCCTGAAGCTTGGTCTTGAAGTCTTACCCGGTATACGTCATACGGATATTGTTCCTCATACTCTTTGTCATACTGCTCAAGCAGCTTCTGATTCGCCAGATAGCCGTATAATTCGGAACTTGTCTGATATGTAACTAATACGTCCTCAAATAAAATCTTATCGTTTAGTCCGAGTTCACTCTCGGCATATTGAACGGCAGCTTGGTAGGCTTCTTCTTTGCTGATTACCTTCGCTGTCTGTTGCTCCGTTGACTGCATTGACGTTCCCGGCAATATCTGAAAAATAAAAAACAAGATCAGGCCGATGGCCGCGAGCACCCCGAGCAAGCTGTAGTTCGGTTTGAGCACTAAAGGCTGCCCTGGTCGATTCAATGTCATTCCTCCATTCTTAATTGAGATAGTTCAGCTTACAGTAAAGATAGCATATGCCGCTGTCTCAAAGCCAATGAATAGAGCAAATCCTTGAGAAAGCGGTTTACTGGCTTGAAAATGTCCAATAATGTTTCATAATATGTTGACTTTAAAGAAGTATATTCATTTTTGCACTTTTTTAGTGAAATTAAGGTGTTTTTGATTTTGTCTCTCTTTCCTGAAAGTCTTATAATCGTGGTTGAACTTCATACGAGAAGCAATAAGCCGAATTCTAAAGTGAAAACAGGGGAACCAATACAATAGAGCCTGGACTTTAAAGGGCTGTTTGGTTCTTTTTTTGATGAATGGAATATAAAACGAGGTGAACCTGTGCTTAACGAGCAGCACCGTATTTTCAAATTGAATCCACCACAGATTTTGGTGCTTGGCTTTGCCGGCATTATCCTAATCGGCACCCTGCTCTTGATGCTGCCCGTTTCAAGTGCGAACGGACAAAGTGTAGGATTCGTTGATGCGCTGTTCACAGCGACATCTGCTACATGTGTAACCGGACTTGTCATTCTGGACACCGGATATGACTTTTCTATATTTGGCCAGGTCGTCATTCTGTTTCTTATCCAAATCGGCGGTCTGGGATTTATGACCATGTCCACCTTGATTGCCATCGTATTCAGACGGCGGATTTCGTTGCGGGAAAGACTGATCCTGCAGGAAGCGTTCAACCAGAGTTCGATTGAGGGCATTGTTAAGCTGGTACGTAAAGTATTATTCTACTCCCTGACGATTGAAGCAATAGGAGCTGTCTTGTTCGCACTTAGATGGTCTTTTGATATGAGCATAGGCAAGGCAGTGTATTTTGGCGTATTCCACGCAATATCGTTGTTTAACAACGCCGGCTTTGATATCTTTGGTGAATATCGGAGTCTGACGCTGTATGTGGATGACCCGTTCATCAACATCATCGCGATGGCATTGATTGTTTCGGGGGGTCTTGGCTTCGTCGTTCTCTCTGATGTGCTGGAGCTTCGAAAAAGAAAAAAACGGACCCTGTCACTACATTCAAAAGTAGTATTGTCGATCACAGGCTTCCTGATTGTCTTCGGTGCTATGGTTGTATTTGTCTTAGAATTCACCAATACGAAGACCTTGGGCGGACTGGATGCCGGAGGAAAAGTACTAGCTTCCTTCTTTCAATCCGTCACATCGAGGACGGCAGGCGCGAATTCGCTTGATATCGCGGGCTTACGCCAGGCAACCCAGTTCTTTATTATCCTGCTGATGTTTATCGGGGCTTCTCCGGGGTCGACTGGGGGCGGGATCAAGACTACGACATTTGCCATTCTTGTCGGTGCCGTGCTATCCATGGTACGAGGCCGGGATGATGTCGTCATATTCCGCTACCGTTTGGCTCAGGAACGAATTATTAAGGCACTGACGATTACAATGATTTCGCTGCTCCTGGTGGTGGGTGTAACGATGATTCTATCCACTACGGAAGATGCCCGCTTTCTTATGATCTTGTTTGAGACCACATCGGCATTCGCAACAGTAGGGCTGTCCATGGGGCTTACACCTGAGCTGACGACCATTGGCAAGCTGCTGATCTGCCTAACGATGTTTGCAGGTCGTCTTGGACCGATAACACTCGCTTATGCGCTTAATCGAAAGAGCAAGGAACTGTATAGACATCCAGAAGGCAAGATTATTATTGGTTAAAGAGGAGATTTGAGACTAACGTTATGAAAAATCAGCAATTTGTTGTTGTTGGGCTCGGCCGCTTCGGTTCCAGCCTGGCAATGGAACTCGTAGAGAATGGTTATGAAGTCCTGGGTATAGACCGCAATGAGGAGATCGTTAATGATATGAGCGAGTTCCTGACTCATGCGGTCGTCGCGGATGCTTCGGATGAGGATACGCTTCGTTCACTGGGCATCCGTAATTTTGACTGCGGTATCGTGGCGATTGGCGACGATATTCAGATGAGTATTCTGTCCGCCATCCTGCTCAAGGAGCTTGGTGTGAAGAAGGTCATTGCTAAAGCGATCTCGCTCCTGCACGGCAGGGCGCTGGAGAAGCTGGGCGTAGACCGGATTGTCTATCCGGAGAGAGACATGGGCAAACGGGTTGCGCACCAGCTTGTCACGCCGAATCTGCTCGATTACATTGACCTGTCCGACAACTACAGCATTGTAGAAATGACGGTTCCGAGATGTCTGAATGGCAAAACGCTCTCCGAGCTGAATTCAAGAGCCAGATACAATTGCAGCATTGTCGCCCTGCAGAAGAATGAGGGCATCATTATTGCACCAACCGCACTCGATCATGTGCATACTGGAGATATCATGATTATTATAGGGACCAATGACAACATTGAGCGTTTTGACGAAGAAGTCATTAGCCAATAACAATATTTCCTGAGCTAACCGCGCTTCGCAGCGAAAAATTCACGTATTTCGTGAATCCACTGCTTGGCTGTCGCGCTTAGCTCTTCTTTTTGTCCATAGATCATGCAGGTCGTCCGTCTTGTTTGTCGAAGCTCAGGAATATGAACCGTGACCAAATCATTGTCTGCGAGCAGCTGCGGCCTCAAATAGGATTTGGGGAGCAGAGCGGCAAGCTTGCAGGTTGGAAGCAGACGTACAATGGCTTCGAAGGAATCGATCTCCATCCGGATATCCGGCATAACTCCTGATCTGTGAAACAGATCATCCGTTAATTTGCGATACCAGGTACCCTTGGAGAAGGTGATCATCGGCATTTTTTGCAGATCATCCATTTTGGATGCTTGTCCGCTCAGAGGATGTGTGCTGGCGACAACGAGCTCCAAATGGTCGTCGAAGAGAGGGAGACAGTTTAGTCCAGGCTCGTTAATAGAAGAAGCGACGATGCCGACATCAGCCTGCTTGTCGCGCACACTGGATACAATCTCATGAGTCTTGCCTGTAACGAGCTTGATCTCCGCATGCGGATGGTTGTCCATAAATGCGGTAATGAGCGGAGGTAGTGTCGTCTGCAGCGTCGTTAAGCTGGCACCCAGCGTAATAGCACTGTCCGTATCGTCCTTGAATTGAGCCAGCGTTTGCAGAAATTTCAGCTGCTGCTGCTGCTGTTCAATCGCAAAATCATAAGCAAGTCTACCGATAGAGGTCAGCTCGAGTCTCTTGCCAACCCGATTGAAAAGGGTAACGCCTAGTTCATCCTCCAATTTGGCGATCTTACGGGACAGAGCAGGCTGTGACAGGTTTAACAGCTTGGAGGCTTGGTTCAGGCTGGATTGCTCAACAACAGCGGCAAATGCTTGCATTTCTTCATACATAGATGCTTCATCCTCCTGGTCAGCGTTTATTAACGTATATACCTTATACCCTATAGTTATAACATTTAATAATTATATTGCAATTCCCTTATAAGAAAAAAAAGAGTAACATAAGAGCGACACAGGTTGTTCACAAGTTAAGCAAAAACTAGAAATTTGTCGAGCCTTAGTGAACTAGAAGGTCACTGTGTGATCCAGATAATTTGAACCGGAGACATCATGAACTTTTCATGAGCCATTCCCATACTGAATACTTTCGTTTGACGGGGAGCAGGATCTTTTGTTCATTTTATCTTCCAAATTCAAATATGAAAACGCTGTACATGGAAAGGGGAAAGTCAGTTTATGAAAGGTTACTATGCCCGAAAGATTCACTCGCTTCTAGGCCTCATCCCTCTGAGTGTGTTTTTTCTTATGCACATGTTCTCGAACTTTGCAGCTGTTGAAGGCGGGCCGGAGAGGTTTCAGTCCGCAGTAAATTTGATCAACAGCCTTCCGCTGCTGCTTTTGATGGAAATCTTCGTGATTTATGTCCCTATGCTGTATCACGGTGTTTACGGATTGTACATTGCGTATCAGGCCCAGCCGAACGTTGGCAGGTTCAACAATGAGCGCAACTGGAGATATACGTTTCAGCGTATATCCGGCGTCATTACTTTCGTATTCGTGATCTGGCACGTCTATCAGACGCGCGTTCAGGTATTCCTGGGCGAGGTGAGCCATGAAGAGCTTGGTGCGCTGATGCACAGTATTGTAACGAATCCAGTCTATTTCATTATTTATCTGATTAGCGTCGTGGCAGCTTCTTATCACTTTGCCAACGGCTTGTGGGCATTCCTTGTTAGCTGGGGAATTACGCGAGGCCCTCGTGCACAGCGAGTATCCTCATACGTATGCATGAGCTTGTTCGCAGTCTGCTCTATTATGTTTGTTGCATCTATCTTTGCCTTCCGCTCTGTGGAATTTGATGCATCTGCTGTAATCGAAATGTTGAAAGTAACAGTCTAAGCTGTAAGAGGAGAGTGAACTAGAAATGGCTACATCCAACATTATTGTCGTGGGCGGCGGTCTTGCAGGACTTATGGCAACAACCAAAGCTGCAGAAGCAGGGGTCCACGTTCATCTATTTTCTATTGTACCTGTCAAAAGATCTCACTCCGTATGTGCCCAAGGCGGTATTAACGGCGCAGTTAACACCAAGGGGGAGGGCGATTCTCCATGGGTTCACTTCGACGATACCGTGTATGGCGGTGACTTCCTGGCGAATCAGCCGCCAGTTAAAGCGATGTGTGAAGCCGCACCAGGCATCATTCATCTAATGGACCGGATGGGCGTTATGTTTAACCGTACGCCGGAAGGACTGCTCGATTTCCGTCGTTTCGGAGGCACTAAGCATCACCGTACCGCGTTTGCAGGTGCGACGACAGGCCAGCAGCTGCTGTACGCTCTGGATGAGCAGGTACGCCGCTGGGAGACAGCGGGTCTCGTTACGAAGCATGAGCACTGGGAGTTTTTGCAGGCGGTTGTGGACGATGAAGGTATATGCCGCGGGATTGTGGCTCAGGATCTGCGCAGTATGGAAGTCGCTACATTCGCAGCGGATGCAACGATTCTGGCAACTGGCGGTCCCGGCATTATCTTCGGTAAGACGACGAACTCGGTTATTAATACAGGTACAGCGGCAAGTGCGGTATATCAGCAAGGTGTGACTTATGCGAACGGAGAATTCATTCAGATTCACCCGACAGCGATTCCGGGTGATGATAAGCTGAGACTGATGTCAGAATCGGCACGGGGTGAAGGCGGGCGCATCTGGACTTATAAGGATGGTAAGCCTTGGTATTTCCTTGAAGAGAAATACCCGGCTTACGGTAACCTTGTACCGCGGGATATTGCCACACGTGAAATTTTTGATGTGTGTGTTAACCAGAACCTCGGTGTGAATGGCGAAAATATGGTATATCTTGATCTGTCTCACAAAGATCCGAAAGAGCTCGATGTTAAGCTCGGCGGTATTATCGAGATCTATGAAAAATTCATGGGTGACGATCCGCGCAAGATTCCGATGAAGATATTCCCTGCGGTTCACTACTCTATGGGCGGCATGTGGGTCGACTATAAACAGATGACTAACATTCCGGGATTGTTCGCTGCAGGAGAGTGTGAATACCAATACCACGGGGCCAATCGACTTGGCGCCAATTCTCTTGTATCGGCGATCTACGGAGGGATGGTTGCAGGTCCTAAGGCGGTTGAATATATCAAAGGCCTTAAGAAATCAGCACAGGATGTATCCTCTTCTGTGTTCGACAGATATCAGAAGCAGCAAACCGATAAGTACGACCGCATTACCAAAATGCAAGGCACAGAGAATGCCTATGTTATTCATAAAGAACTTGGCGATTGGATGAAGGACAATATGACGGTTGTCCGCTACAATGACCGTCTAGAAGCGACCATCGGTAAAATTAAGGAATTAAAAGAGCGTTACAAGAACATTAACGTGAACGATACCTCCAGCTGGAACAATACGAGTGCATCCTTCACAAGACAGCTGTGGAACATGCTGGAGCTGGCTGAAGCGATGACGCTGGGCGGACTGCTTCGCAATGAGAGCCGCGGGGCGCACTACAAGCCGGAGTTCCCGGATCGTGATGATGAGAACTTCCTGAAGACGAGTCTTGCAAAATGGACGCCGGATGGACCGGAAATTTCGTATGAGCCTGTTGACGTATCTCTGATTCCGCCGCGTATCCGTGACTATTCCAAGGACAAATAAGAGTAGTAAGGAATGAATTATAAACAGTAAGGAGGAACCATCATGGCAGAAACCGCTGTAAATAAACAAACCGTGAAAAGTGTGAAGTTTGTCATTACCCGCCAGGATAAACCGGACTCTCCTTCCTATATTGAGGAATTTGAGCTTCCGTACCGTCCCGGAATGAACGTTATCAGTGCGCTCATGGAAATTCAGCGCAACCCGGTGAATACTTCGGGCAAGCAGATTGCTCCGGTATGCTGGGACTCCAATTGCCTGGAGGAAGTCTGCGGTGCATGCTCGATGGTTATTAACGGGAAGCCGCGCCAAGCCTGTGCTGCACTCGTGGACCAGCTGGAGCAGCCGATCCGACTTGAGCCGATGAAGACCTTCCCGGTCGTACGGGATCTGGTTATTGATCGAGATCGCATGTTTAAGGCACTTAAACGGGTCAAAGCATGGATTCCGATCGATGGAACCTATGACCTGGGACCTGGTCCGCGGATGGCAGAGAAGAAGCGCCAGTGGGCTTATGAGCTGTCCAAGTGCATGACCTGTGGTGTCTGCCTTGAAGCATGCCCTAACGTGAATGACAAGACAGACTTTATCGGTCCAGCAGCGATCTCACAAGTCCGCTTGTTCAATGCTCATCCGACAGGTGAGATGAACAAGGAAGAAAGACTCGAATCGCTTATGGAAGATGGAGGAATTGAAGGCTGCGGTAACTCGCAGAACTGTGTAAGAGCTTGTCCAAAAGGCATTCCGCTTACAACTTCCATTGCAGAGATGAACAAGGATACGACCAAGCATATGTTTAAACGCTGGCTGGGCGCATAATGTCCCGCCTTGCAATATGAATCACAAGAACTCCGTCTTGAAGCTGAAGACGGAGTTCTTTATTATGGGCAGAGCCAGGCCTGCCTTGGCTCCATACAGATACCCGGAGTGTGTTATAATCGGAACTAACTGAAGAAGGGATGTGCAATACATTTGACGGAACCCATTATAGACCGACCCGTGACCCGGACAGAAATTAGTAAAGGGCTCTATCAGCTGGGGCTCAGACCCGGAATGACGCTGATTGTGCATTCTTCCCTGAAGAGCTTCGGCGGGTGGATTCCAGGGGGCGCACCTTCTGTAGTCCTTGCTCTGCAGGATGTGCTGGGCCCGGAAGGCACACTTGTCATGCCGACCCAGTCAATGGATTTAACGGATCCATCCACTTGGATGAACCCTCCTGCAGACCCGAAGTGGTGGGAGCTTATTCGTGCTGAAATGCCGGCATATGATCCGGAGATGACAGAGACTTCTGGAATGGGTGCCATTGTTGATGCATTCAGGCAGAGCGGTGCTTCACTACGCAGTCTGCATCCGCATGTGTCCTTTGCAGCGCGGGGACGACTTGCACCCTATATTATAGAGAAGCATGCCTATGATTATCCGCTGGGAGAGGAATCACCACTTGCCCGGCTGTACGACGCGGATGCGCATGTCTTGTTAATTGGC
Source organism: Paenibacillus urinalis (assembly GCF_028747985.1). Classification (NCBI taxonomy): domain Bacteria; kingdom Bacillati; phylum Bacillota; class Bacilli; order Caryophanales; family Paenibacillaceae; genus Paenibacillus; species Paenibacillus urinalis. The sequence continues at coordinate 4,487,596 of NZ_CP118108.1, read as the reverse complement.
TGCGGACATGATCGGAATACTTCATTGCATTTGGCAGAGTATCGGACGGAATATAAAGGCAGGAAGGAAATCCAGCAGCAGGCTCCAGTCCTTGTGCAGGGCAGGAAGCAGTGGATTACCTATCGTGATTATAATATCAGCTCCGATGATTTTGATAAGCTGGGACATGATTACGAGCTGGCGGACAGCTCTATATTTGCCAGAGGTCATATCAGGCAGGCCTCCTGCTTCCTGGCACCGCAGCGTGCATTAGTTGATTATGCTGCGGAGTGGCTCAGGACAAAGAGGGAGCTATAGTATTTCATTAGAAGGGGGAAATTAAGCTTGGAATTTACACCACGCCCGAATAGGGATCCGGAAGATAAACCTGTACGTCCCAAGGATGGAAGTGAGACGGTTCCGGCCATTTTCCCTGGCAAACCCAAGCAGCATCATCCTTCCCGCAGAAGCTTCTTGAAGAAGATGATGAAGCTGGGACTTACCGCGGGTGCCGGTCTGTTTACGGGAGGGTATGCGTGGCTGTGGGAGCCGCGGAATCTCGAAGTGGAGCATGTGAACCTTACGCTCCCCCGACTTCCTGAGAGCTTTCAAGGGATGAGAATTGCCCATTTCAGTGATATGCATCTGGGGTTCCACATGGATAAATCGGATATGGAGCGATTGGCGAAGGCGGTCAGAGAGCAGTCTCCGGATATCATTTGTTTTACTGGAGATATGGTAGAAGCGAAGGCGGAACCTATGGCAGAGTGTGTCCCCCTGCTCCGAGCTATGCAGGCCCCACTAGGCAAGTATGCCGTGCTCGGCAATCATGATTATCGTGGACGGGAGTATAAGAAGCTGGCAAAGCTGTATCACGATGCGGGCTTCACATTACTAGTTAATGAGCATGTTACGGTCGAAAAAAACGGGGAAGTCATTGCCGTCGCGGGCCTGGATGATGCCTTGAATGGTGTGCCTGATCCGGCAGCTGCACTTGATGGCCTGGAAGCTGATATATTTACACTCCTACTAATGCATGAGCCGGATTACGCCGACATTGCGTCTGGATACACCTATGATCTGCAATTGTCCGGACATAGTCACGGAGGACAGGTGAGAGCTCCCTTTATCGGCGCTCTGACCACACCGCGCGGCTCTCACAAGTATATTCAAGGGCTGTACTACACCGGAGAAGAAGGGGCATCCATGCCCGTCTACGTAAATCGGGGTGTCGGTATGACTCAGCTGCCGATCCGCTTCCTATGCAAGCCCGAGCTGACGATGATTCATTTGTAATCTGCACATGAATCATCGCAGTGGGACGAACAATAATAGAAAGGAAATGATACGATGGAACGAATCGCTATAGTTTCCGATATTCATGGAAATATGACCGCCTGGACAGCCGTACTGGCCGATATGCGTCATCGCGGGATTACGCGTATCTTCTGTCTTGGTGATCTGGTGGGCAAAGGACCGAATCCGGAAGCCTGCTTAGACAGTGTCCGTGCGAACTGTGAAGTGGTTGTGCGAGGGAACTGGGATGAGCTTGTGGCCAAAAGGCAGGAAGGGCTTCATTTTGAGTGGCATGCGGATCGACTTGGTCAGGAGCGTCTATCTTATTTATCCTCTTTGCCCTTCAGCTGCCATTTCAGACTTAGCGGACGTTCCATTCGCCTAGTACATGCTTCGGCTGTGAGTGTATATCATCGTGTCCAGCCATGGGACAGCATAGAGGAGAGACTCGGTATGTTCGCGCCGATTGCTGCATCCATTGAAGAGCTGGAGCAGGAAGTGCCGGATGTAGTCGGTTATGGTGATGTGCATAATGTTTATCTTCAGCATATCAGCGGCAAAGTGTTATTTAATGTGGGCAGCGTAGGCAACCCATTGGATATTCCGGAAGCTTCATACTGTATTCTCGAAGGAGCTGATCTTACGATGGAGCCATTCGGAGAGAAGACGTCCCCGTCTGATGCGGCTTTTAATATCCAGTTTATTCGTGTGCCTTATCGTATCGAGGAGGAAGTTCAAATTGCACTGAATTCAGGTGCCCCGGATATGGATCTCTATATCAATGAAATCCGCACGGGTGTTTATCGCGGTATAAAAAAATAAAGAAAATGGATGATAGGAGCATACGATCATGTTCACGAAGCATGCGTTAGGACGAGGACTGCCGGTGCTGAGGACAGAGCGCTTGCTCTTCAGAGGCCTTACGCCGAGTGATGATGAGACGATATTTCGCTTTTTGAATGATGTGGAGGTCATAAAGTATTTAAATCGTGTACACTTGCCGACTAAGCTTCGGGCCAGGCGTTTGCTTAAAGAAATATGGATATCCGGCGCGAGACTTGAATCGGTTCACTATGGTATACGTCTCCTTGAACAGGACGAGCTGATCGGGGTTATCTCATTCCAGCAATGGAAGGAAGATAAGAAGGAGGCACAGATCGGGTACATGTTTGACCGCAGGTATTGGGGTCAGGGGTATGGAACGGAGGCTGTCGGACGAATGATCCGTTTCGGCTTTGAGGAGCTGGGGCTTCAGCGAATTGAAGGCAAATGCCATGAACATAATCAGCGCTCCCAGAAGGTTCTCATCAAGAATGGAATGAAGTATATGCGGACACATAAGCATTTTTCCCTGTTTCCCAAAAATGGGCAGGATGTGCTCGTGTATGTGAAGGAACAGACATTATAATTAAAGTAGGTACACTATGAAAATCGAACAATGGTTTAGACACCCCGCAGGGATTGTCGTAAGTGCAGTTGTCGCTACCATGCTGTGGGGAAGTGCGATGCCGATTATAAAGATCGGCTATGAAGATTTGGGAATTGGTGCAGCGGATTACGGTGCCCAGTGGTTGTTTGCGGGTTATCGGTTTACACTGGCAGGTCTGCTGCTTATTATATTTCATTATTTGGTTACCCGAGGAAGAGGAAAAACGGAGCAGCGTAAGAAGCTTGGCAAAGGCAGATTGTCTCGTCTAGCCCTCATTCAAACCTTTCTTCAATATTTACTGCTGTATGTAGGACTCAGCTACAGCACAGGGATACAGGGATCCATCATCGTCGGATCTACCTCCTTGTTTCAGATGCTCTCTGTACGCTTCGTGAATTCGGCAGAACGACTGACGGTAATGAAGATTACCGGATTGCTGCTGGGATTCTTAGGTATTGCTGCTGTCGGCATTGGAAAAGGGGACCTCAGTCTCTCCTTTGGCTGGGGAGAATTGTTGCTGCTGGGCTCAGCCTTTTTTGGCGGTGTAGGCAATGTACTGGCGAAGCAGGAGAGCAGGCATGAGCCTGTGTTATCCTTAACGGGAAGACAGATGGCGCTTGGAGGAATTCTGCTTATCGCCGTCTCTGTACCGATGGTCGGCGCAGCTCCTTTTGCGATTAACGGTACGCATTTCATGTATCTGTTGTATCTGTCTGTTCTCTCGGCTGTAGGATTCGGAATCTGGAATACCATTATGAAATATAATGATGTCGGACGTGTATCGATGTATCTGTTCCTGATTCCGGTATTTGGCGTCATATTATCTTCCATTCTGCTTGGAGAGCAGATGTCCGGCTGGGTTGGAATTTCACTTTCTCTCGTTGTCAGCGGAATACTGATTGTAAATAGGTCAGTTACGGTTAAAACGGTGGTTTCAAGAGCCAAAGCCGATGCTCAGCAGTCGTAATGTAAAATAATGTACTTTGTTACACAAATGAAATATTACTGAAACTTTACTCTAACAGTGAGCGGGTAAACTTATTGACATGACCCCCTTTTTGATAATATAAATTCAATGCTGTTGGGACCCGTTTATTAGAGAAGCGGGTCCATTTTTTTTTTGCCTTTACACAAAAAAGACCGCAGTTTGCGGCCTGACAGCTATTATAGCAGGTATTATATAGGAACAATCTGAATTTGCTTCTGTTTGTAATATACCCATTCCGTAAACCCGATGTCGATCAGCCTTGTGCGGACTTCCTCCCATTCATCTCCAACACGAGACGGCTTATGTGCATCTGATCCGAACGTAACATATACTCCGTAATAATGGGCTCTCTCCAGAATTTCGTCAGCAGGATACCAGCCTCCGCATAGTTTAGTCTTCCCTGAAGTATTGATCTCAATAGCGATCTTCTCCTCAGCAATGACCTTCAGGGTCTCATCTATAGCCTTGCTCGCAGGAATGTCGGCAAACGCAGGGTAATTCCCCTTCATGGCATCGATATGTCCAAGAATTTGAAACATGCCGCTTCTTGCGGATTGCCGAATCAGGTCATAGTAAGCCTCTTTTACCTGAAGGCTTGCCTGATCGTCTAATCCCTTCCATCTATTTTTGTTAAAGATGCTCACACCGCCGGTGCTATGTACAGAACCGATGATATAATCGAAAGGGTATTTGCTGAGCGTCTCATGATATATCTGCGCAACTTCGGGAAAGAAGTCAGATTCGATGCCGAGCAGGACGTCAATCTTTCCTTCATATTCTTTCTTAATGTCCAGAACTTCCTGTACATAATGACGAAGCTCTGCTTTGGCCATCGCGATCTTCGGGAAGGGTTGTTCCTCTTCGCTGCCGAAATAGGGAGTGTGGTCAGATATGCCGATGGCGGCAAGTCCAGCGGAAATACCAGCTTCCACGTAATCGCGTATGTTCCCGTCGGCATGGCCGCAGCGGAAATGATGCGTATGCAGATCAAATTTCATTCCTGTTCCTCCTTCTCCGTTATTCCGAGCTTACAAACTGAGTTTCCGGCATTCCTTTGAGGTCGCTCAAAAATTGCTGCATCGCGGAATTTAAATACCGGCTGGATTTATAAATGACGCCGACAGGATGGCTGACCTCGAGCTCACTGAGCGGGATCATGACCAGCGTCCCGAGACGAAGCTCTGCGGCAATGGCTTGCTTGGAGATAACGGCTGCGCCGAGATCCAGCTCCACCATTCTTTTGACTTCTTCACTGCTGGACAATTCCATTACGATATTGGGCTCAATCCCGTGTTTGTCCAAGATATTATCTACAAACCGGCGGCCGACTGTATCCGGTGACAGCATGATGAGCGGCGTTGTACCGAGTGCATCAATTGTAGCGTGTTTTTTCTTTGCCAGCGGATGCTTGGGGGAGACGACCAATTCAAATGTATCATAGTACAGGGTAGAGGTACTTAAATTAGGGTTCCGTTCAATAAGATAACCGATTCCGACATCTATCATCCCGTTCTCTACTTGCTCATAGATTTGTGAGGATGGCATGGATTGTATGCTTGTCTTAATCCGTGGAAACTGATCTTGAAAATAAGACAGAATGCGGGGCAATATCTGAATGGCGATGGATGTGGTTGTGCCCAGTAATATATGTCCCTGCGGATTCTGATCAAGATCCAGGAGCTTGAGCTTCAGTTCATCCACAATCTCAAGAATCCGTTCGGCGTGGTTCAGAAATACCTTGCCGCGGTCGGTTAGGGCGACTGGCTGTGATCTGTCCACAAGCACCGTCCGAAACTCATCCTCAAGGCTTTTGATCTGTGCTGAGACGGCAGGTTGTGTCAAATTAAGAAGTTCTCCGGCTTTACGGAAGCTCATCGTTTTGGAAATCGTTATCAGTGTCTCCAATTGACTGATGTTCATGACTAGCCTCCTGACTTCATAGGTTGCATAATAGTTCGCTGATCGCGTTGTCTTCTCTTCAAAGTACTCTATTAAATTATAGGCGATTGGAACCGGCAGAGCAATGTAGATCGTGGCTCAGGCTTGTTCAATAGTTTATGTAAAAAGCAAATTTAATTAACATATCTCATGTAAAGTTATCATATGAAATCTCAGATTATGCAAAAATCATGCTATATGAATATTAAAAAAACGGAATAAATGATGGAGGGGTTTACGAATGGATCCAAAGCAAGCACGTGCATGGGTCATGTATGACTGGGCGAACTCCGCCTTCGCAACAACCATGATTGCGGCTGTACTTCCGGTCTTCTATCAAAATGTTGCGGCTGCGGGACTGGATGATGCAATAGCTACCAGCTATTGGGCTTTCTCCCAAACGATCGCCATGATTCTTGTCGCCGTTCTCTCCCCTGTATTAGGTGCGGCGGCGGATGTCGGGGGACGCAAAGGAACCTATCTCATGATTGCAGCCATATTGGGGGCGGTTGCAAGCTCGGCAATGGCACTGACCGGGACAGGTGACTATATTATAGTATCCATCCTTTTTATTATTGCCACACTGGGCTTTTCCGGCGGTAATACCTTCTATGATTCCATGCTGCGAGATATCGCCCCGCCTCTAGATCGGGATATGCTCTCCGCACGCGGCTACATGTTTGGCTACATTGGAGGAGGGCTGCTGCTGCTTGTCCATGTCGTTATGATCCAAGGCTGGGAAAGCATAGGCTTTACGTCTCAAATTCAGGCGATGCAGCTTGTGTTCCTGACCTCAGGCTTATGGTGGCTGCTGTTTGCCATTCCTCTTCTCCGGAGATTTCCTCTGCGTGATAAGGGAGCATCCCGATCGGCCGGCCGTTCTGTAGGACAAACGGCGCTCCACAGTGTCAAAAGTGTGGCGAGCACACTTCTTCACGTGAAGAAGTATCCTGAATTGTTCAAATATCTTATTGCATTTTGGTTCTTCAATGATGGAATCAGCACGATTATCAGCATGGCTGCTATTTATGGTGCTGAGATCGGAATCGGTACAACCCACCTGATTACAGCTCTTCTCATTACTCAATTTGTGGGTGTGCCCTTTACATTCTTGTTCGGGAAGCTGGCGGGTAAGATTGGGGCCAAGCGTTCTTTGTATCTGTCGCTCTGGTTTTACGTAGTCATTGTTATTTTTGGCTTCTTTATGGAATCGGCCCTCCATTTCTATATCCTGGCATTTATGGTAGGGATGGTTCAAGGAGGATCTCAGTCTTTGGCAAGGTCTATTTACAGCCGCTTGGTGCCTGCGCATAAGACATCGGAATTCTTTGGGTTCATGAGTTTGTCAGGTAAAGTATCTGCGGCTCTAGGCCCCGCTGTATTCGGGTTTACAGCAGCTGTCACGGGAACGAGCAGACTGGCGATTCTATCGGTGCTGATCTTTTTTGCTCTGGGAATATGGATGCTGACTCGGGTTAATTTGGCCAAAGGGGAAGCCGAGGCTTCCGATGATTCCGAACCGCCGGTAACAAGAAATCCAGGAAAACCTCCTGCGGCAACGATATAGTCCTATAGAACTAATGTTGGGTGCGGATCAAACATGGATTAAATACAATTTGGTATAAATATTCACTTCTTACTTGTCGATAACAATAATTATGGGCCTTTGGCTTGAATTCGTAATGAATTTTGGTGTGGCTTCAAGTATAATATTGTTAAAATAATGGGACTTTTGATTCGTGACCATTAACCTAGTAAGGAGGCACAATCGTTGAAAGCCGAAGTGATTAATCCATTCTTGGAGTCCGCGCGGCTCGTATTTGAGCAATTGATTCAGATCTCACCTTCCGCCGGCAAGCTGGGTATCAAGCAAGTTGAATTTCTCGAGGACCACATCTGGATTCTAATCGGAATGACGGGACAATTGAACGGGAAGGTCGTGTTCGGAATACAGGAGCAGGTGGCACTGCGGATTGTCTCTGCGATGATGGGCGGATATGTCATCTCGGAGATGGATGAGATGGGGCAAAGTGCGATTTCAGAGCTTGGCAATATGATCAGCGGAAACGCAAGCACGATTCTATACAATCAGGGCATTGCCGTTGATATTACACCGCCGCAAGTAACGAAGTCCTCTCATCCAGCGATGGATGTGGTGACCCAGGCGCTAAGCATTCCGCTTGTGATGGACGGTATTGGAGAGCTTGATATTCAGGTGATGATTTCGTAAGAAGCTCAAATAGCTTGGAATCCGCTGTGAGCAGCTTATATCTTATGATGAAACTGTAATCTTGAAACCCATTTGCAGGTACACTATGATCAGATACATAAGTGGACTGCATTCGGGAGGTAAAAAAGATGAAACTAAAAGATAAGGTAGTACTCATTACAGGTGCTTCCAGCGGTATCGGCGCAATCTGTGCTCAGAAGCTAAGTGAGCAGGGCGCTCTGCCCGTGCTGCTGGCGAGATCGGAGGATAAGCTCCAGAAGATCAGCGCTTCGATCGCCGGCACACCGGACTGGTATCCGCTGGACGTAACCGATAATGAGCAGGTGGAAGCACTGATTACGAGGATCATCGACAGGTACGGTCGAATCGATGTTGTGCTTAATAATGCAGGGTACGGTCAATTTGAGATGACGAAGAACATGACCGTAGCGGCCTTTGAACAAATGATGGACGTAAATTATATGGGTACGGTACGAATGACAAAGGCTGTACTGCCCCATATGCTTGCATCCGGACAGGGGCATATCGTCAATGTCGCATCCATGGCAGGCAAGATTGGGACCGCAAAATCCGCATCTTATACGGCCACCAAGCATGCTGTTCTGGGCTTTAGTAATGCACTGCGTCAGGAGCTGAGAGAAACAGGGATCAAGGTAACGACGATTAATCCGGGTCCGATTGATACCCCCTTCTTTGAGACGGCAGATCCCGATGGTGGCTACATTAGCAACCTGAAGGGCTTTATTATGCAGCCTGAATATGTAGCGGATAAGATGGTGCAGGCGATCGTCAAACAGAAGGAAGAGGTTAATCTTCCCCATATCGCTGCAGCTGGAATAAGATTATACCAGTTGTTTCCAAGGCTGGCGGACAAGCTTACGTATGGTTTGTTAAATCGTAAATAGCAGTAGAGGGCTCTTGAACATGATTTGTGCTCAAGAGCTTTTTTGTGTGGTTTTGATTCGTTTTGCAATTCATTTCGGCGAGCTAGATGGATACTGCTGTACCGTTCTTTTGTTTTTTGACAACCGTAATTTGGTACGTGAACGTTTTTCGCATATAATGAACAGTAATGAACTTATAACAAAGGATGGACTTGAATGACAACAACATTTGATTCGCTCGGACTAAGCCCGGGTTTGATAGAACGACTTGACGAGCGGGGGATACAGACGCCTTCTCCTGTACAGGAGCAGACCATTCCCGTCATTAAGGAAGGCAAGAATGTGCTTGCGCGTTCTCAGACAGGAACAGGAAAGACACTGGCTTATTTACTGCCGGTGCTGGAGACGGTTAATACCGATATCAAGGGTACGCAGAAGCTGATCCTCGCTCCAACACAGGAGCTGGCGATGCAGATTGTTCGCGAAGCCGAAACGTACGGTACCTACCGCGGCATTAAGACGCTGGGACTCATCGGCGGCGCAGCAATCAAGCGCCAAATTGAGAAGCTGAAGGAACATCCGGAGGTCGTCGTGGGGACACCGGGACGGGTACGTGAGCTTATTGAAATTCGCAAGCTGAAAATGCATCAGATCACGACAATTGTCATTGATGAAGTGGATCAAGTGTTCCAGCTCGGCGGAGCCGGAGATGTGGACCAGATTATGCATCGTTCACTGCGGGATCGTCAGCTTGTATTCTTGTCTGCAACGGTGGATAAGGAGACCGAGCAGCTTGCCAAGCGCGAAATGAAGGATATGGTCACCATAGGCATTGAACCCGAGCAGATGACCGCGAGCGGTCTGACGCATCTCTACTTTGTAGCTGAGGAACGGGAAAAGGTGGACATGCTGCGAAGAATTGTACGCCATTTTGACCCGTCCAGAGCGATCGTGTTCGCGAATACGGCAGAAACCATCGCGGCAGTAGAAGGCAAGATGAACTTTATGGGTCTATCCGCGGCGGCTTTGTATGGAGATGCCGATAAAATGACACGGAGCAGAGTCCTTGCGAATTTCAGAGAAGGCAAAATCAAGCTGCTGATAGCCAGTGACGTTGCGGCACGCGGATTGGATATTCAGGATCTTCCTCTGGTCATCAACTTTGATCCGGCCTTTGATTCTGATCATTATGTTCACCGGGCAGGCAGAACAGGACGGATGGGCAAGACGGGAACGGTGATTTCCATTGTGGGCGAGAAGGAAACGTTCATTATGCGTAAATTCGCAAGAGAGCTCGGAATCGAGCTGATTGAACGGGTGCTGTACGGAGGAGAAGTACAGGAACGGGACGATCAAGCGAAGCGCAGTGTATTCCGTGAAGGCACAAGAGCAGGCGGTCCAAGTAAAGAGGCTGCTCCAAGAACGGCTTCTCCAAAAGCGAGCATCAGCCATACGTCAAGCCGTCCGAAGGACAAGCCGGCTCCAGCGGCAAGACGCAAGAATGAGAAGGCGCAGGACAAGAAAAATAAAGGGGCTCCGAAATGGCTCAAGAATAAACGTAGTGATAACAGCGAGTCCTAGAAGAAAGCGGGGATTACATGGAACAGACACCTATCCTGCAAATTAACGGATTAAGCGGAGGGTACAGTGCAAAGAAGCCGGTGCTGCATGATATTGATATACGTGTTGCTCCTGGTGAAATGGTTGGCCTGATCGGTTTGAATGGTGCCGGGAAGAGTACAACAATGAAGCATATTTTGGGTCTGATGGTGCCTCATCAGGGAGAGGTGCTCATTGGAGGCAAACGCCGGGATGAGAATCCGGAAGCTTACCAGAGCGGCATGGCGTTTGTTCCGGAATCACCAGAGCTGTTCATGGAGATGACCGTGATGGAGCATTTGGAGTTTACCGCTAGGGCCTATAATGTGTCCAAGGCGGAGTTCGAAGAGCGGGCCGATCATCTCCTGGACATGTTCCGTATGCGGGACAAAAAAGACAGCCTGTCTGCCCATTTATCCAAAGGAATGCGTCAAAAGGTCATGATCATGAGTGCTTTTGTGGCCAGACCTCCACTATACATTATTGATGAACCGTTTCTGGGCCTTGATCCACTGGGTATCAGATCACTGCTGGATTTCATGATGCAAATTCGCGCATCGGGTTCTTCGATTCTGCTCAGCTCTCATATCCTGTCCACGATAGAGAACTATTGCGATCGTTTCATCATACTTCATGGGGGAAAGATTATATCGCAAGGGACCCTGGAGGAGCTTCGGGCCGGGTCCGGGATGAGACAGGCTCCGCTGGAGGAAATATTCTATAAGCTCGTACAAGGCGGGGATTAGAAGATGGATTTGCAGCAGCTATGGAAATCAAGACGAGGTGCATTCTGGAACCAAATTACACCCTATCTAGGTTATGTATTGCAGAGCGGGGTAGCCGTCGTCCTTGGCTTTTCCCTGATCGCGTTTTCCGCATGGTACACTTCGCTTGTACAAGATGTTCCGAATGGTTTTCCGATCCGGTGGGTCATGCTCCTCGTGCTCGTTGCTCCGGTCATCTTCAGCAGCTATCGGACCTACCTCCGTCAAGCCGATATTGTCTTCTTAAGACCTCAGGAATATCGGATGCATCTGTATTTGCAGAACAGCTTTATTCGGGGTATCGTCTACAAAACGGTTGGACTCATCCTGCTATTCATCCTCTTGTGGCCGCTTTATATTCGAAGTGAGGGAGAACCAAAGCCCTTCCTACTGTTTCTCATTCTGCTCGTGATCTTAAAATGCATTGCCAGCTTCGGAGGCTGGTGCGAGCAGCAAATGCTGTCCAAGTCGTCACGGATGGGCTACCGGCTTCTGCGTTATGCCGTGATCACCTTGTCATTGTATGCGTGGATATGGCATCAAGTTATACCTGGATTAATCTTTATCGCTGTACTGACTGTGCTGTATGTCGTCTCTCTTCGTCTGCCCGTACGATTGCCGGTTCATTGGGAGCATCTGATCGAGACCGAGCAGATCAGAGGGGCGAGAGTGATCAAGACATTAGGCTTCTTCGTCGAAGTCCCTGCACTCAAGCAGCGTGTCCATTCCCGCCGTTTGCTTGCACCACTGGCCGAACGTATAGCATGGGGGCAGGACAAGGCTTTTCAATACTTAATAGCAAAGACCTTCATCCGCAGTGATCTGCTGGGAATATGTATCAGGCTTGCCATTGTAGGCGGTCTGTTCGTGCACTGGACGGGAAGCAGCCTGTGGGGAAGCGGAGTATACTTATTCTTCTTGTTCGTACTGGGAATTCAGCTGTCCGGACTACTCCGATATCACCGTGATTCCTTCTGGATCTACATCTATCCGGTAACAGCAGAGAGCCGTAGACTACAGGTACTGAAGTTCGTATATACCTTGCAGTCGGCGTTAACCATCTTGTTATGGATTCCACTGCTTATCGGAGGGTGGGGCAGATGGGTAGAGCTGCTAATTACATTAGCTCTTGGCCTACTCATCGCCCGCATGTTCCGAAGCTCGCAACTGAAGAAATGGACTAAGGAAGAGGAATTGGAATAAGTGTAAGGTGATTAGCGGAAAGGGGTCTATCCATGGATAGACCCCTTTCCTTTATGGCCTGGTGACTTATTCGCGAGGTTAGATCAGGTATGAAATTTACCGTCCATCCACTGAGCTGTTCTTTACCTGCAATTAGTAAGAGGAGAAGGATTTAGCGATGATAACAAGAAGGATGAACAATACAAGGATTGCTCCGATGCCGTATCCACCAAAACCGCCGCCGCCGTAACCGTAACTTCTTTCTTCTGTTCCAGACATATTTTCATACCCCTTTCAGGTCTTATTCGTAAGCCTCTCTTGAAGAAGCGTACAACGTATCCTATGATGCAAATACCCCTCGTGTTTGGGCTGCTGCCTTTTGATGCATAAAAAAAATGAAACAGAAATAGGATCCGTCTATTTTGACACACAAACAAGCCCTTCTGACTGCCTAAGGGAAGTCAGAAGGGCTAATACTTTTCTCGTGATTTGGACTTATTTGGTTCGATACTTGAATCCGAATCTAACCTTGTGTCAGATCCTGTACAGCTTGATAAATCGTGTTGAACAGCTCTTCAAGCTGATTCTCCTCCAGTGAGGAAAAGGCAATACGCAAATCATGCTCGCCAAGCGCAATTGTCCCGATCTCGTATTGGTTTAGAAGATGCACACGCAGCTCTTCAGCTTGTACCTTCGTCACCTTCAGACACATGAAGTACCCTGAATTGAAAGGATAGTATTCCCATGCTCCGTCGTATTTGCCGCTGTCGAGCAGGGCTTTGACGGTATTGGCACGAGCCTTCATAATGTGGAACTTCTCTTCCTTTTGAGCTGCAAATTCAGGAGATTTCAGCGCATCAAGCACAAAGGTCTGTGAAGGATGCGGGCCGCTGGAGATGGTTGCGCGGATAATTCCCAGCGTCTTCTGTTCCAGTGCAGACAGGATGTCCTGGTTGTCATGAGCATACGTTATAAATCCGACACGGAATCCCCAGACGAACTCTTCCTTCGTTGCTCCGTCGATCTTGATCGGGAGAACTCGTGGGTGAATGCCGGTCAGGCTTCCAAACAACGATTCGTGAATGGAATCCTCGAAGAACAGACCGAAATAGGCATCATCTGTTACAACAACGACGTTAATTCCTGCCTCTGCTGCTTCTGTGACAGCGGCTACAATCTCCTTGCTTTCTTCAATGCCCGGGGTGTAGCCTGTCGGATTGTTCGGGAAATTCAAGACAACAACGGCCTTGCCCTGATCCTTCTGTGCAAGGAGAGCCTCCTTAAGTCCGTTGCTGTTAAATTTCATCTGATCATTAAACAATGGATAATTGACCAAACGGGCATGTCTTCGAACTCCAAAGGTGAGTTCATAGTTCTCCCAGTTTTTATCTGGATATATAACAGCATCTCCGTCATCGACGAACAGGTCTGCCACAATGCTGAGACCATGGGTCAGAGCGTTCGTTGCAATGGGATTGCCAAATATTTTACCTTGTAAGGATGGCGTCTCTTCAATCATCTTGTTCCGCCATGCTACTCGTAAATCTGGTTTACCAGCCGGGGGTGCATAAGGATACAAATCCTGTGGCTTATAGGCAGATAGTTTCTCCTGGATGACTTGCAGATGCATCGGTTTGCCGCCTTCGGTTGCAATCCCGATCGTTGCATTGTATTTCTTCGCGCGGCTTGAAGCTTCAGCCGATTGACTAAGAATACCTTCCTTCGGATAATAAAGCTCTTTGCCGAGCCTCGAGAGCATGTCGTACACATGATCGCTGCCCGCTTGAATACTTTCGTTCAGCTGTACAGCCAGTGGGTTCATCGATTTTCATCCTTCCAAGTCGTTGAATAGATTAGAGACCATTTACACTGCCTCATATTATAGCACCAAGCACAGCAGTCGTCACGGAAAAACAATACAAATGACCTTTACAATGCATTACCGCGTTACATTGCTGAGTTATGACTGATGTGCAGCAAGCATGAACAAGCTGCAGCTATCGTATGAGCGACTAGTGGAAAGAGAAAACATGGAATCATTCAGGAGTGAAAAGGACAATATTTTCGCATCATTTCTACGGTTGCGGCATCCTTTGCCTCGCCTCGCTGTTCCAGCTGCTCTTGGAGCTGTTCATGCTTGTCCTGCTGCAGGTTCTGCCCGAATTTGAACTTCGCACTCAGTGTTTCGGGAATGATCCGGACGACGGCAACCGCCTTTAATTGACCTGTATATCTGGGATCGTCGGCATCGATGGTCAGATAGCCTCCCTGCGGCTGGAGCTTTTCCATAAATCGGTTCAGAGCCCGGGCCTTTTCCTTCAGATCGATTACTTTCTCTGCATGACCACTAGCGGATACACTTTTGAAGAAGGATGTTGCGGGACAGGCCAGCAAGGGGTCCTTGAAGTAGGACGGGATTAACGAAAACTCTTCTGCCACGGTAAAGCTGACGGTGCTGTTTGCCTTGATATGCTTCATTTTCTCCCCGGCCAGACTGCCGTGAAAATAAAAATAACCTTCATCATAAACAAAATTGAGCGGTGTTACCCTTGGTTTGTTGTCCGGACTGACGGTACCAAGATACCCGAAGGTTTGTGTTGATAGAAATTCAGTAATCTCCTCTTCCTGCTCAATGGTGAATTCTTTTCTTCTCATAAGCGTGTGCCTCCTCGCAGCGGCCGATTGATGTTTTTCTACATCTTAGTCCGTCTATTGTCATGAAAAAAGATCCAATATCATTAATTTTTTATAGTCCAATTTATAAGAACCATGTAAACTCAAACGGAAAGCAGCAGATGACGGAGGATCGAATAATATGGAATTTATGCTTTCTTGGGATCGATATATCAAGGAATACCGTTATAAATACCATGCGCTGTACCACGCGATTCGGGATGCAATTCTGTCAGGAACGCTGCAGAGTGGAACTCAGCTGCCGGCAACTCGGCAGTTAGCTGTTCAATACAGGCTGTCCCGCGGTTCTGTCGCAACCGCTTATGACATGCTGCAGGCCGATGGGTATATTCACACGGAGACGGGACGAGGGACATATGTAGCCTTTGCCGGCATGCCTGGTGAACCGCCGGAGGCAGTATATCCGGACATTCAATTATCTGCGTGGGGAAAACGGGCAGCTGAACAGTATCAATCCTTGACAGCGGTCAATTCGCATCTTCTCCTGCCGGATGAGCAGTCCGCACATAAGCAGACAGAGGAAATACGCTTTGACAGATCACACCAGCCTGATGCCGATTTTCCGTATGCGGAATGGAAGAGTATTCTGTCGAGAAGCAATCAGCAGGAGAAATATGAGAGTGTGTATGACCCGGCAGGCGATATACGTTTAAGAGAAGCCATAGCGGCGCATCTGGGAGCAACTCGGGGGATTATGGTCAGCGGCAAGGAAATCGTCCTGTTTAACGGTTCGATGCAGGCTATAGCGCTTCTTACACAAGTGATATTGGATGAGGGAGAGAAGGCGGTAGTCGAAAGTCCGGGATTCAAGGGGTTTGCCCAGGCAGTCCAGGTGTGCGGAGGCGAAGTGATTCCTTCTACCGTAGATCATCAAGGAATTATTCCTGAGGATTGGGATGCGAGACTTCTATTTGTTACGCCCAGCCGGCAGTTTCCAACGGGTGTTGTACTCAATCTGGAGCGAAGGCTGGCTCTACTGGCTTGGGCAAGGAACAGGCAGGCGATTATTATCGAAGACAGCTATGACAGCGAATTCCGCTTTCAAGGACGTCCAATTGAGCCGCTGAAAGTGCTCGATCAGGAGCAGAGAGTCATTCATATTGGCTCTTTCTCCAAAACGATGCCCGAAGGATTTCGCCTGGGCTATGCAGTTCTGCCTCCAGCGCTTGTCGCACCGGTCGTTGCAGCCAAAGCATACTACGACCCGATAACTGCGGGTCTATATGAACAGCGGGCGCTGGCTGTCTGGATGTCTCGCGGCGGCTATGCGAAGCATATCCGAAAGCTGACCCGCCGGTATGGGGTGAAGCATCGGAAATTTGCCGAATGGATCCAGCAGTATACAGGCCACCTATTCACCGTGTTTATAGGGGATGCGGGGCTGGGCTTTTACGGATTATGGAAAGGGAGCGATGTAGATTATGCTTCGTTCAAGAAGGCCTGCACGCGACGGGGAGTATACTTCACTGACGGAGTCCGATTTCAGCTCGATCCGTCCAGACCTTCCGCCTATTTTAAATATGCGCATCTATCCGAGGAGGAAATAAAGGAGGGCATCTTACGGATGGCGCAGGCATATGAAGACATCAAACATGAAGATGGAATTGGAAAATAAATCAAGGTGTTGAAACCAGTTAAGATCATTTCACGTAATCATAGTCATTAATAAGGACTCATTTGACAAATAATTAAACTTATGGGGGGAATTCAAATGCCAGCACATGAAATTGATTATTCGATTCTCGGTTCAGAGATGCAGTGTGTAGAAATTCAGCTCGATCCGGGTGAAAGTGTCGTTGCTGAGGCAGGCAGCTTCATGATGATGGATCAGGATATTCGTATGGAAACGATCTTCGGAGACGGCAGTTCAGCGGGAAGAGGCATGATGGGCAAGCTGATGGGGGCAGGCAAACGACTCATCACAGGGGAGGGCTTATTCATGACGGTATTCACGAACGAAGGCAGGTACCGTCAAAGTGTAACCTTTGCTTCACCGTATCCAGGCAAGATCATCCCTCTCGACCTGGTCAATCTGGGAGGTAAAGTGATCTGCCAGAAGGATGCCTTTCTGTGTGCAGCCAAGGGAGTATCGGTAGGCATTGAGTTCCGTCGTAAGCTGGGTGCAGGTTTCTTTGGCGGTGAAGGCTTCATTATGCAAAAAATTGAAGGGGATGGCCTGGCCTTCGTTCATTCCGGCGGTTTAGTGATCGAAAGAACGCTCCAGCCAGGTGAAACGCTCCGTTTAGATACAGGCTGCCTAGTCGCGATGACATCTACTATTGATTATGATATTGAGTTCGTCAAGGGAGTGAAGACCGCCTTATTCGGCGGTGAAGGTCTGTTCTTTGCCACTTTGCGTGGACCGGGTAAGGTCTGGGTGCAGTCTTTGCCATTCTCCAGATTGGCTGATAAAGTGCTGTCTGCAAGCATGGGGAAAAAAGAGGAAGGCAGCGTTCTTGGAGGACTCGGCAATTTACTGGATGGGCGTTAAATGTTTAATCATATCTACATGATGTAGCGTTTTTCTTCCGCCTCGTTTCACGCTATAATAAGGGGTAATGATCCACTTAATAAGGAGGAAGGACGACATGTTACATGCGTCACCGTCGTCTTTTGTGATTTTGCCCGCCGTCGCCAAGATTGTCTGTGAGCCAGGCTGGAAATGGCAGAAACGCGAAAAACCGATGCAAAACTACGATTTATTTTATGTGTGGAGCGGAGAAGGTACGGTCATTGTAAATGATGAGCCTTATCATGCCCAGAAGGGAAGCTGCTTCTTGTTCCGTCCTGGTGACCATACAAGTGCAACTCATAATCCGCAGAAGCCGTTTGTACTAACGTATATACATTTTGATGTCAAGGAGCCGGTTACAGAAGTCCCGGGTACGTATAACCGGCTTCGAGAGACGATTGACTTTGAGCATATGCTTGCGAGATACGTGAGGTTATTTTTGTCCCAAGCCTATGGACGTGAAGAAGAGAATAAGCTTATTCTGAAGCAGATGATGATTCATTTGCTGCGGCTGGAATATGAGGAGCACCCTGCGGAGAAGAAGGTCAGTAACCAGCTTGCTGAAGCGATTCAGGAGATCGCTAACTACGTGCGTCAGCATCCCGGCATTAATCATCGGGTAGAGGATCTTGCGGCGAGAGCAGGACTTTCCCCCCGTTATTTCTCCATAAAATTTAAAGAGCTGATCGGTTCATCCGTCCAGTCCTATATTATCAAGATGCGCATTGAGCGTGCAGAGCATCTGCTGGTGCATGCAGGAATGAATGTAACAGAGGTGGCGGATGCCCTCGGGTATCGCGATATCTTCTTTTTCAGCAGGCAGTTCAAGCAATATACAGGGAGAAGTCCATCAGAGATTCGTTGATTCGAGATTGTAAAATGACGCAAAGCGTTAATCAAAGTTTCAAACCTAATGCTGCGGGGTATATGCTTTAATGTATATCATGCAGGAGTAAGGAGGGTCTACTTTGAACGGAATTCGCAGAATTCGAAATCGCGGCTGTTTTGGCAAAGGCTGTTCTCTGTTCCGTAACCGTTTGCGCCGTAAACCGGTGGACAATGTCTGGTTCTAGAATGGATTGAAATTAGTGGAGTGAATCAAAATATGGATTCATCATATACAGAGGATTTGCATACATCCTAAGACCAATCATACCGAATTGTGCAAAAGCCTCAAATGATAAAAGCAGCAGTCTCTCTGGAAAATGCTTTTCAAAGAGACTGCTGCTTTTTACTATTCAATCCGCACGCTATTATTCGGTGTTCTTCTATGATGGCCTTCTTATTGCTGCTGACTTCGAAACAATGACCCCAAGCGGATCACCCATCCGGACACTGTCTCCTTCCGCCAGGTCTTCCCTTGGTACAAAGGTGCCGTTCTCACACAGCAATACGACAGTAGAGCCGAATTCGAAGTAAGCGAGCTCATCCCCGCGCTGCCAAGCCTTCACGGTGTCATCAGCATATTGAATGCTGCTTACATTCATAGCCCCGACTTTCACAAGCGCAATCTCGCCATGCTCATGCTTGATATATGTAATAAGCCGTTCATTCCGGCTTAATACGGTTCTCATATGACGCAGACCAAAATCATTCACCGGATACACTTTACCGCGGATATGCTCGCTCTCTACCTGTTTACCCGTGACCGGAGCATGAATTCGATGATAATCTTTTGGACTCAGATACAGAATGACAGCCCACCCATTTTTATACTTCTCCATGTGAGGAGATTGGTTCAGCAGATCAGCGAGGGTATAATCGTGACCTTTGATATTAAGAATGGTGCCTTTGGTTATCGGACTCATCGCTGTAATTTTGCCGTCCACCGGACTAAGCAGAGAATCTGGATGTTCATGCAGAGGCCTCGCATGGGGCTTCAGCCTTCGTGTAAAAAAAGCATTCAGGGAAGGGTATTCGCCTGGTTCTAGTTCGGCCTCATTAGGATCTATTTCGTAGGTTCGGATAAACCACGGAATGAGCAGCCTACTCGCACTGCTCTTGGAAAAAGTGCCGGTAAGCCGGGAGATCCATTTGCGTGAAGAAAGCTCTGTCATGAGGCGCAGCAACGGTTTCGACATGTATATCCCCCTTAGGAAACGAGCGTCTAGACCGGACGTTCGTAAAGTCCGGCCACTCTGCATAATATTGACACAGAACGGGTTCGAAATCAATATGACGTTATTGCAATAAGGTTGAGGTCTTTGACAGAAGCGCAGACCGTTTCTGATCAAGGAGATAACGCCCATACGCCATCGGTTCACGATAACTGCGGGCCCATTCTTCCGGCATGCCGGCTTTGCGGAAGCCATAGCGCTGATCTCTTCCATTACATTCAATCAAGTAGAGTTCACCTGCCGTAGTAATACCCAGATCAATGCCAAGATCCGCAATATGGGGCAGCTCGGCAGACAGCTGGTGCGCTGCAGTCAGAGCCAGATGATGAATGCTGCTCTGGAGTTTATCTGCCGCAACATAAGGGAACACGCTTGGGAATATGCGATCCACCGTCATGGCAGATCCGCCGCGAGCCACATTGGTGATAAAGGCATCCTTAGAGGCTGCCAGCTTGGCGAACATCCCCGTAACTCCCCATTCCCCGGTCATTCCTCGCTGTACGGTTACACGCAGATCAAAAGGCCGGTCTTCATACGTGGCCAAAGGTATTCTTTGCTGAATGAGGTGCTCCTTGCGGGCAATGCGTGCGGGCAGAAAAGAAGGCAGTCGTCCTGGCTTGAATCTGACTTGTCTCCATTTGCCTGGTTTCGGATGGAAGGTGAGCTGCCAGAAGGCACTTTGCTGTGTTAGCCGCATCACTCCGGTCCCAATACTTCCATTGCTGGGCTTGATGATTAAATCCGAATGCTTACCCATCATCCGTGCTATGGATTGCTTGGTGGCCGGCTCTGTCTCGGGCAAATGAGGTACAAGCTCCGGCTTTCGGGATAACAGTTTATGAATCTGAACTTTTTTATATCGATTTCTAAGGTTATAGATGAGAATTCCCCGCTGGATCAGTCCGGCCATTTTATGGTGACTGGCTGTAGTAAAGTACATAGCCCGATTATGGATAATATAGGGAAGCTTGATGGTATTCAGCTTGTATCTGTTCTCTGAGTGGATATAGGCTCTGCATGTCCCTGCAGACAGATTGATATCTTCAAGTCTCATGTAACAGGGGATGAGGTTGTAGGAAGCTGCTTCCAGTTCATATTGTGCAAGAGATTCCTGCCCTGTTCTGCCATGAGGAATTCTCCGATGGACGGAAGAGTCCAGAAGGATGCCGACATGTTCCATAAGCTTGATTCCTCCTTTCGGATACGTTAAAGAAAGGCTCGATTCTATTCTATGATTGCAGGGTTTGTCCGGATAGGGAGAGCAGCCCCCATCGAGCCGTTGAAATACAAGCCTAAAATTAGGGCATGGACCTTCATGAAAGTATGCCGGGGGAGTGTCACATGCCTATAGCCGTGCATAGGATGCAGGAAAAACAACTGTTTTGTCATAAAGGAGCGAGCGGTTTTGAAAAAAAGAGGGAAGTTCAAAACGAGCCAGAATGCAGCCAAACATCGTTTTGGGATAGACCCCGATACGAGTGAGCTTGCACTGCTGGACCAGTTAAATGCAGAGAGGGAGAGAGCTAAGGCCAGGCAGCAGAGTAAATTAAAAGCTGAGGCTGAATCCACCGTCTTAGAAGAGCCTGCCTCCAAGGAGAAGGCTTCTATTGCGAGTGCGGTAATTGTACCCGAGCCTGTTCAAGAAGAGGAAACAGCCCAGGCAGCCCCTATCGCCCAGGCATCACCCATTACTACGTCAGATCAAACGCTGCAGCAGGAGACAGACCATAGCCCGGTAATGAATATAATACAAGATACGCCACACAGTCACAGCCAGCTGATCACTGCGAAGAAAGAGCTGCTGGCAGAGAAACAGATGCCGGGAGGAGAAGCTTTTATCTACACGGAGGATATTAGCGAGCATGCCGTAACAGGTACACAGCTGGCTCCGTATGCCATCAACAGCGGACATATTAAACGGGGGGCTATAGGCAGCGAAGCTCTTCAGGAGTATGCGGTTACTGCCATTCATATTGCGGACCGGGCTATTGTGTCCTCCAAGCTGGCCGAAGCTTCTGTACTTGATGAGCACTTGGTCAATGGAGCGATTTCGGGAGAGAAGGTAAAGGACGCGTCGATAACAGGCGGCAAGATCAAGGACGGCAGCATCACTTCCAGAAAATTAAGTGACCAGAGTATCGATGCAGACAAGATCGCGGATGGATCCATCGGTACACGGCACCTCGCCAATCTGATCATTTCCAGTGAAATGCTTCAGGAGGAATCCATTACACAGGAGAAGATTGCAGGTAGCGCAATAGGAACAAGACAGCTGGGGAATGGAGCCGTTCATAATTCCAAGCTGGCCGATGATGCCGTAACCTCACGCAAGATAAGAGATGGAGCTGTAACCTCTGGAAAAATCGAGGATCGTGCCGTTCTTGCACAGCACGTGGTTCAGGGAGGCATAACCTCTGAGCATCTTGCGGAGGGAGCTGTTGGCAAGCAGCACTTGTCTGCGAAGATTATTGATGCCGATCTGCTAGCTGAAGGGGCAGTCGGAGAAGCACATATTAAGAAGCAAGCGATAACCGGGATGCATATAGCGGAAGAGACCATTGGTGCGAAGCAGATTCTGAAAGGGGCCATCGGCAAAGAGCAAATTGGACAGTCCGAAATCTTGGGTCATCACCTGGCGGATGGGATTATAAGCACCACGAAGCTAAGTGATCAATCCGTGGGCACGGCCCAGCTAGTTGAGCAGGCCGTGACTTCTTCCAAGATTGCGGACCAGAGCATTCTCGCAGCCAAAATTGCAGACCAGGCCGTGCATACGAGACATATTGCAGGGGGAGCAGTAGGCTCTGCTCATCTGTCCGCAGGTTCTATCTATGCTTGGCATTTGACCAAGGAGGCCATTGAGTCAGCACACATCGGTAACAGTACGATTCAAGCACAGCATTTGGGACCTGAATCTGTCATCAGCACAGCGATCTCACCACGCAGTATTCAGCACCTGCACTTGAGTGATAACGCCGTGAATACGAAGAATCTGCAAATCTCATCCGTTACTACGGATAAGCTTGCCGACAAGAGTGTAACTGAATCTAAGCTGGCAACAGGGTCGGTAGATAGTGGAATTATTGCAGACAATGCGGTTCGCAGTGAGCATCTTGCAGAGAAGTCTATTCAGAATATTCATTTGACGCCCGGCAGTGTCGGCAGAGAGGTCATTCAAGAGCAGGCCATTCATACGGGGCATATTGCTGCCGATTCCATCGACAGCATTCATCTGAAGAAAGGCTCGATCCTCTCCGCTGCAATAGCAGACAACAGCATTAACACCAGGCATCTTGCTCAGGCAAGTATAACCGATCAGCTGATTAAAAATGGGGCCGTGCTTCCGCAGCATCTGTCAGACTATGCGGTTACGTCGCTCAAGCTGTCGCCCGAAAGTGTCTCGACCGATAAGCTGGCCAATCTGGCCGTGACCGGAGCGAAGCTCGCGGACAGCAGTGTAACCGCAACGAAGCTAGCAGCGCACAGTGTGCTGAACGGACACATATATCCAGGATCCATCACTCATGAGTCGATCCAGGCGAATGCGATTACGTCTGACAAAATTGCCCCCCAATCCATTCTTGATACTCATCTTGCGAATGAATCCGTGTTCGGCAAGCATGTGGCAGAGCGGAGCATCCAGGGGTATCATCTCAAGAAAAGCGCCATTACAGCCGAGCATCTGGCCAGTGATCTGCGACAAGGTAATGGATTCTTGATGAGACGATCACAGGACGCAAGCTTGCCCGTGCGAGTATAGGCGAGGTTCATCTGATGAACGCTTCCATTAATGAGGATGCACTTCAGGAGCAGATTATCGACCGCCATCATATAAAGGCAGCTGCCATATCCACGGAGCATTTAGAGCATAGCAGTATTCAAGGCTTGCATATTGTAGAAGCTGCGATCGGTTCAGGGCATGTTCAGGACAGTGCTATTCGCGAGCATCACCTGGCTCCAGGTTCGATCTCTTCCTACCATATTCAGCCTGGAACGATTGAAAGAGAACATATTCAGGCGCTGTCCATCACATCTGGACTTATTGAAGAAGGTGCAATCGGCAGTGCCCATCTTGCCAGTGAAGCGGTTCAGTCCATGCATCTTACGCCGGGTCTGATTCAGCATGAGCACTATGGTATATCCTCCATCTCATGGGAGCATCTGATGCCATTATCCATTAATGGTTCACATCTGCAGGCTGAGATCATTGGCTCCAATCATTTGCAGCAGTCGTCCATTCAATCCAGACATATATTTGAAGGTGCCATTCTTCCTTACCATATTCGGCTTCGCAGCATCAGCGGTGCTCATATCGAGGAGGGGGCAATAGGTGCCGAGCTGATTCGAGATAAGAGCATCACAGGCGATAAGCTGGCTGAAGAGAGCCTTCCGGCTACAGTTCTTGCATCACGATCGATTACAGGCGAGCAGCTGGCGGAACGAGTGATTGAAGGTCAGCATGTTGCAAAAGGAGCACTGTGTCCGGAGCACTTGAGCTTTACTCCGGTACGTTCGGCATCGAAGCAGCCGGTTACACAGCAGTTTGGGCAGTATATTATTGCTTTTGAAGAGGAAGAAGCAGCTGAGCAAGAAGTGGTAGTCTCCTTAGAGGAAGAGTTTGAATCCGCAGGCTATGTATTCGTCGCCATGTGCAATACGACAGACTTCCAAGTCAGTGTGATTGAGCAGCGTAAAGATTCCGTATTGCTCAAAATTAGACGTTTGAGCGGGGACAGCAGTGATTACGGCACTGTATCTTGGATAGCTCTTGGCACCCAGCCGTAATCCCATTTCAGTTAATAAGCAGTGCAATCCCTGAACGCGTGTCAGCGGGAGAGCACTGCTTGTTTTTATATACTCGTGAGGATCCAGTGAAGACAGCAAGGACAGAAGCCGTTGCTCTCCTCATCTGAGTGCATATGCTATACGTGAATACTCCTTGATAGAAGCAATGCCTGACAAGAAGGTAGAAGGAGGACATACGGTGGGAGATAACAATCGAAAAATGAAGCGAAGCTCAAAAGCTCCCAGCCGGTCCGGTAGCCAGAAACGGGTGCTTGACAAGGGAGGCCATATACAGCAAACCGGAAAAATAAAGCCGCTGAAGAAGCGTCGATTAACCAAACGAACGATTAAAAATCGCCGGACAACATCCCGAAATTCGGTCGAATCAGCTCAGCTGATCGCTGAGCAATCAGATCGTAATCACCTGAAACCTGAGGGACAGGAATCTGTCATTCATGAGCCAGTAGTCTCTGTCATAATTCCTGCAATGAATGAAGAAGCATTGATTGCCCGCGTCATTCGGGAAGCAAAGAGAATCCATTCTTCCACGGAAGTGATCGTTGTTGTCAATGGTTCTACGGATCAGACAGAAGCGAGAGCCATAGCAGCAGGAGCTCGTATTATCACTTACTCAGAAGCTCTCGGTCATGATGTCGGAAGGCAAATCGGTGCCGATGCAGCTGCAGGGCAGGTGCTGCTCTTCATTGATGGGGATATGCTGATCCCTGCTCAGGAATTGAAGCCCTTTGTTAATGCTGTATTGTCCGGAATCGATATTGCATTGAACGATTATAATGGCCCCGTTCGTACAGTGCCGGTTCATCCGGTCGTGGAAGCAAAGCACGCACTGAATACCATGCTCGGTCGATCGGATTTGAAGGGAGCCTCCATGACGGCCGTGCCGCATGCGATCAGCAGAACTGCATTTGAAATGCTCAAGGAAGGGGCATTACAGATACCTCCGTTAGCTCAGTCCATGGCGATCAAGCAGGGACTTCTCGTCAAAGCCGTCCATCGCGTGCCTGTTGGGAGATTAAATCCGCTAAGAAGAAAGGATCAACATAACCAAGACCTATTGACCGGCATTGTTCTAAGAGATCATGAAGAAGCTGTTCGCTGGCTAACGCTGCATCAAGGAAGCCGCGGCGGATTTACGGATCTCCACAGGGCAAGGCACTTGGTAAGAGCGAGGTGAGCAGAACCGGATGGGGACGAGAAGGATGGCTGTACGAATGAAGAGTTCGCGCGGGCTGAAGAAGCCGGAGAGCAGGAAGTCAAAATCACCAGGCAAAAAGAGGAAGTTGTCTGCTTCAGCACCATTACATTTAACCTTGCAGAATTCAGCTTCTGCCGTCGTTTCTGCATCGGATGAGGCCGGAACTCTCGGAGGAGTGCTGAAGGAGCTGAGTCGTCTTCCCCTGCAGGAAATCGTGGTTGTGTTAAATGGATGCAGAGACAACAGTTATGAGATCGCTCGAAAGTTTCCGGCTGTTACTATTGTGCATGAACCGGACCGAGTAGGGCACGATGTCGGACGCGCAATCGGAGCAGAGCTTACGACTTCTGATATGGTCCTGTTTACGGACGGAGACATCGTGATTAAGGCGGAGCGATTGGCCCCGTTTCTGTCGGCCGTCGATCGAGGCGTGGATATGGCGTTGAATAACTTAACCTCCTATATTCCTGCATTTCCAGATCAGGATGACGTCACACGAATGAAGACCTACTTAAATTCGGTGCTCGATCGGAGGGATCTTGCGGCAAATTCGCTTGTCGCAGTACCTCATGCCTTATCCAGCCGCTGTATCAGTGAGGTTGGGTATCAGAGTCTGATGGTGCCTCCCGTGGCACAGATGCTGGCTTGTACAAAAGGAATGAAGGTAGAGGCAGTCAGCAAAGTGAATGTGATAAAGGGCAATCGTCTTAGAAAAGACAATACGGGCAAGGGCAACGATGTGGAGCGCATGATTATTGGTGACCATATTGAAGCGTTGTCGCAATGTCTTCAAGCCCGCACAGGGATGGGAGAGCCTTCTCCTCAATATAGAGCGGCCGTCGCCAGTTGGAGAAATGCGCCATGAATATCCAGGAGATAACCAGCATTATTATACCTTCCTACAATGGTCTTGAATTGCTGCGAAGCTGCATTGATTCGATACGAAAATGGACAGAGGAACCCTACGAAATCATTGTCGTAGATAATCGTTCTACGGATGGAACCTACGAGTACTGCGTATCTGAGCGTCTTAGAGTGATCTCTCTTCCGGAGAATCGGGGATTTCCAAAGGCATGCAACAGCGGCTTGCGTATCGCCAGGGGAAGCAGCCTGCTGCTGCTAAATAATGATGTGACCGTGACGCGAAATTGGCTGGTTCAGCTTAAGCAGGGGCTGTTCAGTGATCCTGCTGTCGGTATCACAGGTCCAGTCACAAACTATGCAAGCGGCATACAACAGGTGGAGATCCCATTTGACTCCAAAGCCCAGTTCTTAGATATTGCAGCAGAGCATAATGAACATGATCCTTCACGCTGGGTAGAGGTTCCTCGAATCGTTGGACTGTGCTTCTTGTTCAAGCGGGAATTGCTGGAGAAGATCGGTTATTTGGATGAACGGTTCAGCCCGGGTCATTATGAGGACGATGACTACTGCTACAGGGCTAGGCTTGCCGGATACAGGCTGCTTGTCTGTGGAGATACACTTGTGCACCATGAGGGCAGTGCGAGTTTTCGAAAATCAGGTGAGGACAGCCTGAGCCAGCTAGTGAAGCGGAATCATCAGCTGTTTATGGATAAATGGCAAGTGGATCCACTTCAATTTATATAGAAGGGGGAATGAAATTGAAAGGGATAATTCTTGCAGGAGGCAAGGGTACGCGTCTTCATCCTTTGACTCAGCTGCTGAGCAAGCATCTGCTCCCTGTGGGCAAGTACCCGATGATTGTATATGGAATTGAAACACTGCGCAAAGCAGGGATTACAGACATTATGCTTATTATTAGCAAGCAGTCTGCTGGGCTCTATACCGATTTTCTCGGGAGCGGAGCCGGGTATGGGGTGAGTCTGACCTATCGGATTCAAGAAGAAGCAGGTGGAATTGCAGAGGCGCTGGATTTAGCCAAGGGGTTTATTTTACCGCAGGAGAAGTTTGCTGTTCTGCTTGGAGATAATCTGTTTGCAGATGATCTTGCTCCCTTTGTCACCGCATTTAAGCAACAGAAGCTGGGAACAGCCAGAGTGCTGCTGAAGGAAGTCGATGATCCAAGAAGATATGGGGTACCTGTATTTGATCCCGAGCATAGCGAGCTTATTTCATATATTGAAGAGAAGCCGGAGCATCCAGAGACAAATTACAGCGTAACTGGGTTTTATCTATATGATGCGGATGTATTCCATATTATTTCAGGCATATCTCCCTCTGCCCGGGGAGAGCTCGAAATTACGGATGTGAACAATGCCTATGCCAGAGCGAAAGGCTTGGAGTACGATATTCTCTCCGGTTATTGGAGTGATGCCGGGACATTCGAATCTCTTCAGGATGCAGCCATTCAGATGAAGAAGATCTTACCCTAAGGGAGCAATCCATATGGAGCGAAGCAGGAAGCTGGATCATGTCGGGCTGGCAGTCATTCACGCCGCGAAGAAGAGACGGCAGAGGTCTTCCGTCAAGAATAAGGCTTCTGCCAGAAAAAAGGGATCCAAATTAAAGCCGGCCATGAGGAAAAAAACCAATGCTAAGAGGCACAAACATCCGCGTCAACCGCAGGCTCCG
Organism: Paenibacillus urinalis; assembly: GCF_028747985.1. Classification (NCBI taxonomy): domain Bacteria; kingdom Bacillati; phylum Bacillota; class Bacilli; order Caryophanales; family Paenibacillaceae; genus Paenibacillus; species Paenibacillus urinalis. The sequence continues at coordinate 4,459,430 of NZ_CP118108.1, read as the reverse complement.
CTCCCGCTTGATCATGAGGGTCCGCTTCAGAAGGCTTATGCCGCAGGGTATAAAGAGGGAATGTACCACGGTGGGGAGGCAATTGTAGAGCGGCTCATTCCAAGCGGAAGAATACTGCCGGGAATTACAGCCGAAGCTCTCATTCAGTCAGGTCTCATGCAGCATCAAGCCGAGATGCTTGAGATTACAGACAGTAAACAGGTAGCGGATGAGATTCGGTCGGCGCTGGATGAACGCCGGTCTTTTTCGCTTGTACGGCTGGGAGACGGCGAGCTGCTGACCCTAGCTTATGGGACGGTAATCTCCAGCACAGAAGCCCATGAGTTAGGGGCATTTCTACCTTATGCAGGGGTGCCTTTACCTGATGCTTCTGTTCAGAGTCTCCTGCTGGACTCCATCATGAAGGCGGATTATGTGGGGGTTCCCATGTCCAGGCGGCCCGAATTCCAGATGCTGCTGTTTGCCGTAAGCCGGCATTACGGCTGGAGCTTAACGCAGAATCGGCTGACCTCCTCACTCATTAATTACCAGCTGCATCATCATGGCCTGCTACTGCCAATCCTTGCTGAGCAGCGTGTCCTTCTTATCGGAAACAGAGCAGCAGAAACAGCGGATTTGATGAGGAAGCAGGGTGTAAATGTTACTGGCAGTGTCAGCCCGGTGCGTGGATTTGAAGATATCGAGCGGGTGTTAGAGGAGTGCCGCAGGTATGAATTTGATATTTGTTTAATCGCTGCTGGAGTTCCTGCGGTTGTTCTTTGTCAGCGCATAGCGAGTGAAGATAAAAAAGTCGCCATTGATATCGGTCATCTAGCGGATCAAATGATACAGGAGAGTCAGCAGTGATGCAGCTGTTCTTGAAGGAGGTAAGACAAGGATGAACCGAAAGACCAAGAAGCAGATGCGGAAGACGCCGCGAGTGATTTCGTTTCAGGAAGGCTTTCAACAAGGGTACGATCAAGGTAAGACTCATGGTATTCATTCATACGGCAAGTGGATGGAAGGAACAAGTATCGTCATTCCTACCTATAATCAGATGGATCTATTGAAAGGATGTATAGCCAGCATTCAGACTCACACCGCTCATCCTTATGAAATTGTAGTTGTGGATAATGCATCGACGGATGGTACGGCAGATTACCTCCGGTCTCTAGACTTGAATGTCCGATACACGGTGCTGGAGCGTAATTTGGGATTTGCAGGCGGTGTTAACCATGGTCTGATGATGGCCAGAGGTCAATATATTGTCATCTTGAACAATGACGTTGTGGTGACGCCGGGATGGCTTACGAACATGCTCAGCTGTTTGGACAGTGATGCAGGTATAGCTGCCGTAGGACCCGTCACCAATTATATTGGTGGAGAGCAGCAAATAGAGGTTCCCTACTCCGATGTGAAGGATATGCTTCCCTTTGCAGAGGGGTTTAATAAGCCTGATCCTGGTAAATGGAAATATACAGATCGTCTTGTAGGCTTCTGTTTATTGTTTCGAAGAGAGCTGCTGTATGACATTGGATATCTGGACGAAGGTTATCGCATTGGCAATTACGAGGATGATGACTGGATGATTCGTATCAGGTTGTCCGGGAGGAAACTTTGCATCGCGGGAGACAGCTTTATTCATCATTTCGGCAGTGTAAGCATGAAGAGCATAGAGAATTCACAGTTTGAAGAAACCAATCATGGGAATGCGAAGTTTTATGAGGCAAAATGGGGGAATCCGCATCAGTTGATTCAGGAAACGCGGCATACGAATGGTGCAGCGTATGAACAATTTGGAGTGCGCGGCATCCCGAGCTATCAATTTTATCCTGATCGCAGATTGGTCAAAACGAGCGGCAGCAAGCTGTACTGGTTACAGGATGGCCATAAGCATCCTCTAGAGCTGCAGGATGTGCATCAAGCAGCGGTATTCAATCGAGCTGTTCGGCTGTCTCGTCATGAGCTGCAGTCCATTCCAACCGGGGATATCATCCAGCTCCATACACCCGAAGAGTTACAGCAGCAGCAAGCCGGGAAGATGACGATCGGGATCCCTGATGGAAGCATCGTGACTGACAGCAGTCCTGAGGCAGCACAGCATCTATTTCAGTTGAAGGATGGAAAGCGAAGGCTGTTCATTACACCCCATGCAGCTGAGTGCTGGGGAATTGATCAGCAAGACATTTATGAGCTTACGACCGAACAATTGCAATCCATTCCACAAGGACTTCCTATTATTGCACCGCCTATGCTGATCAGCCCTATATTATAGATGGAATGAGGGTGTAATAGTTTAGAGTCAGGGGGATATTCGTCAAAATATAAATAAACCGGATCCCTGGGTAGATCTCATGGGTCCGGCTTTTTGGTGCCTGGAAGGGTTAAACTTGATTATAGTTTCCAATTTTAATAATATTTTCAGTAGTGAGTTTGTAGCTGCCCTTGATTGTCTACTCAAAAATAACATTAGGGCCCGAATATAGGAGATTATATGAATTTAATTGACGTCGTTGAACGATTATTTGATCAATACGGCTATTATGTATTGTTAATTGGCCTGCCTCTGGACTTTATCGCTTTGCCGATTCCCCCTGGCAACAGCACGCTTACATATACGGGATATCTTGTTTATTTGGGACTGCTGGAATGGCTTCCGGCTTATCTGCTGGCACTGACTGGAGCCTGTCTCGGAGTGACGATTACCTACGCGATCGGATACAGATTTGGGTCTCCCCTCGTGGATCGGTTTGGGAAGTGGCTGTCCATTCATCCGGATTTTCTTGAGAAAACAAGAAAACGGTATGACAAATATGGGGACAAGCTTCTGCTTTTTGTTTTTTTTGTTCCGGGAGTCAGACAATTCATCGGCTATTTTATAGGCATTATTCGACTTCCGTATCGAACCGTAGCTACCTATGCATATGGTGGAACGGCACTGTGGGTGACCGTGTTCTTCCTCATCGGCTATCTCTTCGGTGAGCAGTGGAAGCAGGTATTCAACATGGTGGAGAAGTCGCTGACACGCACTCTTATTCTGATTGGAATTGTCTTTGTCTTGTACCAGCTGGTAAGATGGATCCTTCGAAGAATCCGAAGAGCTCAGCAGAATCGAGAATAAGATGGTGATTCCACCATGATTCCAAATATAACCAGCAACCAAGCATTGGATGAGAGCATCCAGTGCTTTTTTTTATTTATACTGACTCCTTACCTTCCCTGTATGGCCAATCATTGTTCCTTAAAATATCCACAGCGGCAAGCGTGTCTAACAAGCACTGAGTTCCGGGGCCATGCATATGCTATGGAAGGCAAATGCTGATGAGGCCGGAATTTAATCTTGAGTTGTATTTTGAAGAGGGAGGTTGGGTCCAGTGCAGCAAAAACTCGATGAAGTGCTCGCTCATCTAGCGCATGCCCATCATCAAGTCGCAAGAGTCCTGGAAGCGGAACGGCATGTGAATGTGCGCATGGCAGAGATGATCAGTGTAATGCCGGACATGTTGCCGCATTTTACCGATATGCAGGGACTAATCGATGGAGCAGGACAATTAAATGCCGGAATTGTATCGTATTTGGGTAATCTGGCTGATTTGGAAGAGATGATTGCTGACTCCATTACGCATATCGTTAGGGAAATGGCTGCATCGGATGAAGAATAGAAGCAACAAGGCGGGTGAGAGTGATGAGCAGAGAGGAATCTATGCTTCAAATTATGGACGCTGCCGTTAAGCTGCAGCATAATATATCTCTGATTCTGGAGGCTAAGGCGCTGGAAGCGGAGAAGATAAGAAATTGGTCTGTTAATCATTTAAGCGGGGCAGTATTCGAGAGCCATGAGGAGCAGTTGAATATGTCGCTTAAGCTGCAGGAGCATTTAATTGAGCTTCTTGAGGGAGTTAATCGGATGGAAGCCGGTCTGAACAGCAATCTGAAGGCCTTGTTAAGCCAAGGAGAGCAGGATGGCGGTTCGTTTGATTCTATGATGGATCTTGATGTGGGTAAGTGATGAGCCTGTTAGCGAGAGAGAGGGAGGCGAAGCTTGCCCTGCTGGAGTCGATTGCGAGAAGCCAGACTGCACTTTCTCGTATGCTGGAGACGATAGCAGATGGCTATGAGCTGGCAGCCATTCCTGCAGCACAGTTAATGAAGCATATTGACCTCATCGCCAAATGTCAGCAGGAGATGGCAGAGAGCATCCATGGGATCTCACTTGAGCCGATCAAGAAAGGCAGCCCTGCTCCCCCCTGGTATCCTGATGAGGATACAGCGTTTGTGTTGCTCCGAAATACGTGAGCAGTACGGCTCAATTCGTCATACCGTGAACTGTTTCATCGTTGATTAAGTCCACAGGAGGAGTAAATATGAAGAGAAAAAAAAAGAGGGTAACGGGTTCCGGTACAAAGGCTGGTGCCCGCGCTACATCCGTCAGAAAGAAGAAAAAGGTCACCGGGGTGACCAAGAAAAAGCTGACCAAGATGACTTCAAGCAAGAAGAGAGTAAAGAAACGGTTATCTCCAGCGGGCAAGAAGCGTCAGCTCCGCAAAAAACGTGTCCAGTCTCCACGAGAAACCATCGCCGCACCGGAGTACAAAGACGCATACAGCGAAGGCTTCAACGCCGGGTTCGCTCAAGGATTCGAAGATGGACATAAACTGGCCTATGAGGCGCAATAATTTCTTCATTTTTTGAATGGCATAAACTGTTTTCAAGCCGACATTACTTCGGTCACTTGTAGACAGTTTTTCTTTTTTTTACGCAGGGTACAAGCCCTTTTTATTTTTGAAACTTGGGCTTAAGGTAAGAAATCAGGATAGATGTACTCGGGGCAAAAGCCAAATTTGTACAGGTGAGGACAACGGTCCATGATGCATTTGACACCCTGGCATATAGTTAGAAGTGATTACACTATACCACTTGGGCGAGGGTGAGAACGAGAGGTGAACAGGACTAAGCGGAGGCTGCAGGGTTATCAGGATGGATATGAGCAGGGGATACGATATGGCGGATGTGAAGCGGTGCTTGGCAGAACACAGCCATTTACTCCCGTGCTTCGAGATCTGAAGGTCATGTATGTTCCTCAGGGCTTTGATGCGATTGATGAAGGGATCATCGATGCACTGAACTCTTCTGTTCGTGAATGCGTGGTGGCAGATCGATCTGCAATGGCCCGGAGCGCTATAGAGCACACCCCTGATCTGGTGCTCGTGTTAAATGGACTTCATATCTTCCCCGAAGATCATCTTGCACAGATACAAGAGATTCGATCACACGGAATCCGAACGGCCATATGGTTTGTCGATGATCCCTATTTTACAGAGGAAACAGCATCGATCTCCCAGCATTATGATCTGGTGTTTACACATGAGCTGAATACAGTACCGTTCTACAGCAATCTGGGTGCTGAGCACGTGCATTATGTTCCGCTCGGAGTGAATACCTCGTTGTTCAGACCGCGGCAAATCGCACCGGAATATCGATACGATATCGTATTTATTGGCAGTGGATTCTGGAACCGAATCGCTTTGTTCGATGCGCTTGCTCCTTACTTGAAGAACAAACGTGTGATGATTGCAGGAGGGGAATGGGATCGGCTCAGCAATTTGGAGCTGCTTCGTCCATTTATTCACTCAGGCTGGATTCCGCCTGCTGAATCTGTGAATTATTACAATGGAGCCAAAATCGTTATTAATATGCACAGACCTTGCGAAGCGGGATTAGATAATCGAAATACCCATCAAATTCAGGGCGGCTCTATCAATCCCCGCACGTATGAGATCAGTGCCTGCGGCACGCTCCAATTGACGGATGTACGAGATGATCTCACGCTGTATTATCGACCGGGATATGACATTGAGACCTTTCATACGGCACAAGACCTCCAGGAGAAAATGGAATATTATCTTACGCACGAACAAGAGCGTCTGTCTGTTGCCTGGCGAGGTCTCATGACGACGAATCTGCGCCATACCATGAAGCACCGGCTTGAGATGCTGCTAAATCATGTTTAAAAACAAAAGGAGGACGATAGGCGTGGCTGTGAGACAGAAACCAAAGAAAAAGGCTTCTTCAACAAGAAGATTTGGCTACAATTCCGAATCTCTTGTGCACAGACAGCAATTTCAAAGAGGGTTCGATGACGGCTATTTGAGAGGGCGCGCCAATTTTTTGATGAGCCGGGCTCAGGAGCCTCTGCCGGTTCGCCCCATTCAAGTTGTATATATCTCCTCAGGGAAGGGCTTTCCCTACTCACCGATTGATCAAGCGATTATTGAGACCTTGCAGACGCTCTGCTCCGCTGTACACATTGTGAATCCTGATGAATCTGCGCTTGAAACAGTACGTATGTTTATGCCGGATCTTGTGCTTGCACTGGATGGAATGTTCCTGCCTGTGGAAGTGGTAGATCAAATTCGAGGCTTAGGGGTTCGAACCGCCGTATGGTTGACGGATGACTCTTATTATACCGATATGACCCTAAACATTGCTCCACATTATGATTATATTTTTACACTTGAGCTCAACTGTGTTGAAATGTATCGTAATCATGGGTGTGCTGAGGTGCATTATCTGCCGTTCGGCGCCTTTATTCATCACTATTATCCTAACATGACGCCGACTGCTGTCCGCAGAGATGTCAGCTTCATCGGCTCTGGCTACTGGAACCGCGTGCAGTATTTTAATCCCGTACTTCCACAGATCATGTCTCACAATACAGTGTTTAACGGGATATGGTGGGACCGACTTCCCGATTACGAAATGTATCGCAGCCAAATTGAACTCAATCGCTGGATGAGTCCTGAAGAGACAAGGGACGTGTACAATGGAACGAAAATCGTCCTGAACCTGCACCGTTCACATGAGGATGATTCGATGAACAACAACAGCATTAAGATCCCTCCTCTATCCCCCAATCCCCGCACCTTTGAAATATCCGCGTGTGCTACCTTGCAGCTTACAGATGCCCGCTCCGACCTGATTCGGTTCTACACCCCGGGTGTCGAGATCGAAACGTATGAATCTCCGACCGAAATGATAGAGAAGATTGAATTTTATTTGGCAAATGAAGACAAGAGAAGAGAGATTGCGCTTCGGGGATTCGAACGTACCTGGAATGAACACACCTACAGTCATCGCTTAAACAGCCTGCTGCAGATTATATTCGGATGAGCTTGCACAGTGATGTGGAAATTGTACGAATGGTATGGTTCATTTGTCGTGCCGGTCATATTTAAATACAGAATATATTGTGGTTATAGTGTACCTGGAAAAAGGAGGTGAAGGCACCCTTTGATATCCGTAATCCAGTGGAAACTAAAGGGTTGTACACTCTATGACACTTAAACCTAAATTGATGTTGTTCAGTCATATCAGCAGTACACAGAGTATCACGGGGGCTGAGAAGCTGCTCCTCAGCTTCTGCAGGCAAATGGAATCCTATTTTGATTGTGTACTGGTTGTACCCTGTGAAGGAATTATCGCTCGAATGGCAAGAGAGGCTGAGATCCGAGTCATCATTCAGCCTTATGAGCTTCTCCACTATATGTATATTCCTTATGAGCAGCTGAGAGAGGACGCTGCCGAGTTAATGCAGCATCCTTCTTCCCAGGAAGTTGTGCAATTGCTTCATGAAGAAAATCCACACCTCATCGTCTCCAATACCTGTGTAAATGTTATCCCGGTAATGGCTGCCCGCATACTTGGCATTCCTGCCATCTGGAAGCTCACTGAAATCATTCAAACCAATCCTTACACGGCTGAGGCTATACAGTTCATTGATGAGCATAGTGATTGGGTGATTGCCATCTCTCATGCTGTTACTGAGCCGCTTGTGCACAGCTCGATCCCTTCGAAACTAACTGTATTGCCTCCTACCTGGAATGAAGCTCTTGCCGCACCAGATGAATGGGAAGGTCTGCGTCAGACTCAGCGGAAGACGCTGGGGCTGACCCCCGGACATTTTTGTATCGGATATATTTCCTCATTTATATATGAAGCAAAGGGTCTTAAGCCTTTTATTCAATCCGCGCTCTTGTTATGCGAACGATTCCCCCACACCCGGTTCTGGGTGATCGGTACAGCAGTGGATACGGCCTATTATGAGGAGTGCATATCTCTAATTCAGCAGTCAGGATTTGCTCATCAATTTTTATTCACGGATTTCATTGAAGATGTGAGCTGCGCATACAGCGCGATGGATCTAGCAGTCATTCCGAGCCTGGTAAAAGAGGGGTTTGGCATGACGGCCCTTGAGAGCATGTACTTCGCTAAGCCAGTTGTTGCCTTTCAGCAGGGCGGTCTCGCGGAAATGATGGAATCTGTAGACAATGGACACTTACTTGTCAGCCCGGGAGATACAGAGGAGCTTGCCGCCAAGATGATCCCATTCATCACCAACCGGAAGGAATCTGCACGGACGGGTCAACACAATCATTCCAAGGCTGAGCAGATGTATGGACCTGCAGCATATGAGAAGCGAACCGCGAGCATGGTGCAGCAGTGGGTCACGTTGTTCCCCGATTGGTTCTCTGACCTGCATTCAGCAAGGAACATAATCTCTCTGCAGGCTTACCAAGCCGCTAATCAGCCTTCTCCAACCAAAAGAAAACGAAGAAAAAAAACAAAGCGGTCGCAAGCTCCCCTCTTGAAATCTAAACCGCGTGCGAAAACCAAAAAACGCAGTACAGCCATCACTAGAAAAAAACGCCTGCGAACCAAGCTCGGGGTACGAAAGCAGAGAAAGCGAGCTCGCAAGGCTCGATAAGGAGGGAAGTAACATGAAGATACTGACAGTGCTCGGAACAAGGCCGGAAATCATTCGCCTAAGTCTAATCATTCCCAAGCTGGATGAGTATGCCAGTCGACATATCCTTGTGCACACCGGACAGAATTTCACGGAAAGTCTAAGCGGTCAATTCTTCAAAGAACTGGGCTTACGAACACCTGATTATGTATTACAGGATAAGGCAGCCTCACTGGGACGCCAGCTCTCAGCAATGTTCGAGCAGCTGGAGTCCATCCTCGTCACAGAGAAGCCGGACAAAATTCTGCTTCTGGGTGATACGAATAGTGCATTATCCGCCATTCTTGCCGAGCGTATGGGAATTCCGGTCGTGCATATGGAAGCAGGTAATCGCTGCTTCGATCTGGATGTACCCGAAGAGAAGAATCGGCGGGTCATTGATGCGATATCGACCATTAATATGCCATATACCGAACAGAGCAAGCATCATCTTATACGCGAGGGTGTTTCGAGTCAGCGAATCGTATTGACAGGTAACCCCATTTACGAAGTGATGAAGCACTATGAAGCACAAACGACGGCCAGCGATATTATGACGAAGCTGGGACTCAAGTCAGGGCAATATTTTCTTGTCACCGCTCATCGGGCAGAAAATGTAGACGTACCCCACAATCTGGAACAAATTATGGAGGGCTTAAACAAGGTTGCAGCAGTGCATGGCCAGCGTATTATATGCAGTATTCATCCCCGAACGAGAGCCAGAATTAAAGAGCATCTCAAGCTGGAGATGCATCCACTTGTTGAATTTTATGAGCCTTTCGGATTCTTTGACTTTCTGATGCTTGAAATGAACGCCAGATGTGCATTGACGGACAGCGGCACTGTACAGGAGGAATGCTGCATTATGGGCATACCGACCGTGACAATGCGGAAGACAACGGAAAGACCGGAAACCGTTGACTGTGGGAGCAATATTGTATCAGGAATCGATGCGGATCGGATCTCAGAATCGGTGACACTGATGGTAGAGCTGAAGTCCAATTGGGAATGCCCGAAGGGATACCTGGTTCAGGATGTATCGGATAAAGTCGTCAAATTTCTACTTGGAGGGAAACTGCATGTTTGAAAATCAACGAATCCTTGTGACAGGCGGCACAGGATCATGGGTACACGAACTGATACGCCAGCTATTAACCATGAATCCGAGAGAGGTCATTGTGTACTCACGGGGAGAATCAAGCCAGGTGGCAATGAGCCGTGAATTCGAAGATGAACGTCTCAAATTTTGTATTGGCGATATTCGGGATAAGGATGCGCTGGTTGCTGCTTGCCGCGGAATCGACTATGTATACCATTTGGCAGCACTGAAGCATGTGCCTGTGTGTGAGGATCAGCCTTATGAAGCATTAAAAACAAATGTTATAGGTACACAAAATGTTATTGAAGCAGCGGTTGAGAATCAAGTTAAAAAGGTGATCTACATCTCCACAGATAAAGCGGCGAATCCTTCCAATTTCTACGGTATGACGAAGGCAATCGGTGAGAAATTAATCGTTTATGCCAACTTGCTTCATAGCAGCACAGCGTTTGTTACCGTGCGGGGCGGCAATGTGCTCGGTACGAACGGAAGTGTGGTGCATCTGTTCAAGGATCAAATACGCAACAAAGGGATGGTATCCATCACGGACATGCGTATGACGCGCTTCTTCCTCACCCTGCGGGATGCCATTTCGCTCCTGTTCAAGGCTTCTATCGAAAGTGTTGGCGGCGAAATCTTCGTCATGACCATGCCGACCTGCAAAATTGTAGATCTGGCCGAGGTGCTCATTGAAGATGCAGGAGTTCCTGGTGTCCAGATCGTCGAACGTGGGACTCGTCCTGGGGAGAAGATTCATGAAATACTGATGAGCGAGTTCGAGAGCAGAACTACGGTTGTCTATGATGATCAATATCTCGTTATTCTACCGACACTAAATCTGCCGGTTCTCAAGGAGAGATACAAGGACTCCGAGCCCGTTACCTTCTCCAGCTTCAGCTCCGAGTTTAATCTGATGACGAAAGAGGAAATCCGTGAAATCCTGCAGCGCGGGGGGTTTCTTGCATGAAATTACTCATCGTAGGCGGACATGGAATGGCAGGCCATATGCTGGTTCAATATTTCAAGAAGCAAGGCCGGCATGCTGTCTTCTATACGTCACGTGATAAGAAGGATCCTCATAGTCTGGTCCTTGATGTGAATGACATTCACAGCGTAGATGTACTGGTTAAGGCAGTGCGCCCGGATATGATCATTAATGCCGTAGGTATCCTGAATCATCATGCGGATAGGGACATTATTCAGGCTTATCATGTGAATGGATTTCTGCCGCACCGGCTTGCCGCTCTTGCGGATCAGATCCATGCACGGATGATCCATATCAGTACAGATTGTGTATTCAAAGGAGATGGCACAGGCCAGTATACAGAGGATGCGGTTACTGACGGCGATTCAGTCTATGCGATTACCAAAGCACTCGGAGAAGTTCGTTCTCCGAGTCATCTTACCATCCGAACCTCTATTATTGGTCCTGAAATACGAAAACACGGTATTGGGCTTATGCATTGGTTCTTGAATCAGAAGGGGGTCGTGCAAGGCTATACGAATGTGAGATGGAACGGAGTAACGACACTCGAGCTGGCCAAGGCAGTGGATCATTATATGCAATCTGACACTTCCGGTCTGATCCACCTCGCACACGAAGAGCCGGTATCGAAGTATGAGCTGCTTCTGCTATTCAAAGAAATATGGCAGGCATCGGATACGGTCATTGTGCCGAGCGGCAAAATGGTTCAAGATCGGACTTTGGCGGTGACACGGCAGGACGCAAAGTGGTCTATGCCATCGTATTCCGACATGCTGAAGGAGCTGGCGGAATGGACGATAATTCGCTAAAGGATAAAGTTGTACTGGTCACCGGCGCGTCAGGATTTACGGGCAGGCATGCGGTAGACCTGTTAACACGCCTCGGTGCGAAAGTAGCGGCAGTGCTTCGTGGATCTTCCGGCGTCGTCCTTCCTGATCAGGCGGATGTCTACAGATGCGATCTTGAAGATCGGCATTCTGTTCATCAGCTGATACAGAGCACGAAACCAGATTATGTGCTTCACTTGGCAGGACAGAATTCCGTTCCCTCCTCATGGTCTGATCCGCTGACAACGATCCAGACGAATGTGATGTCCCCGCTGTATTTGCTTGATGCGCTGCGGGAAGTACCTCACTGCAGGATCGTTGTTATCGGTTCCCGTCTGAAATATACACCGAAGGCTGGCAGTCCACCTGCACCTCCCCATCCTTACAGCCTCAGCAAATATGTCGAAGAGATCGTTACATTGGCATGGACACATTTATATCGGCAGCACATTATATATGCGGAGCCTGGAAATTTAATAGGCCCGGGTCCTTCCACAGGCATCTGTGCATTGCTTGCCCGGCATGTTGCCTCTGCGGAAGGAGGGAGCAATCCTGATCCATTTCGGCTATCTTCGCCGGAAGATCGGCGCGATTTTCTCGATGTAAGAGATGCAGTTTCAGCGTATGTTCTATTGCTGCAAAAAGGAGTACCGGGCGTCGTTTATCCCGTTGTCTCCGGCAAAGAACGAACACTTGGTGAAGTCGCTGAGCTCATGCTGTCCCAAGCTGCCGGAGAGGTGCCTGTCGTATGGGGCTCTCCAACCTCCGGGCCTGGAGGAGCGTCAAGCGAGTCGTATCCCTATCACTCTTCACTATCCGAGTTGGGATGGGCGCCTCAAATTCCTTTTGCGAAGTCTATCCAGGATATCCTTAATGATGCCCGCCATAAGGAGAGAGGAGGAGCTGCATGAAGGATCAGCCTTTAGTTACCATCGTAATCCCCTTTTTTAACTGTCCTTATATTCCTCATGCCATTCAGAGCGCGCTGGAACAAACCTACTCTTCTACGGAAGTCATTGTCGTTGATGATGGATCAACGGTGCATACCGATCTAATTCATCCTTATATGCCCTATATTTATTATCTTGGCAAGCAAAACGGTGGAACAGCGACAGCGCTGAATCATGGGATTCGGTATTCAACAGGAGAATATGTCGTATGGCTGAGCTCTGATGATATCATCTATCCAGAGAAGGTTGCTGCGCAAGTCCGCATGATGCAGGAGACAGGCGCTTCTATATCGCATACCAATTTTAATTTTATCGACGAGCACGGAAACGTACTCCAATACCGGGCCGGTACTTCACCCATGACGAGAGAGGAAATGCTTCGTATGTTTCTGATGGGCAATCCGGTGAATGGCTGTACTGTAATGTTTCACAAATCTATTTTTCAATCTGTCGGCTTGTTTGATGAGTCGTTACGGTATACCCACGATTATGACTTGTGGAACCGTGTATTGCTTGCAGGATACTCGATGCCCTATATTATAGAGCCGCTTACCGCATATCGCAGACATCAGGGGATGGGCACCCTGCGTCACGGCGATGCGATATCACAAGAGATTAGTATGATTAAATCCAAGTATCAGGATCGTATAAGAGCGCAGATCTAACCATGATAAGTGCTCTCTTACGGTCCTGCCAGAAAGGAGTGATCTCCTACATTATGTATCAGGAGCTTGAGCAAGCTGATTTACTCCCTCTATTATGTGAACTGCTGAGGTTCTCAGATAGTGTGCTGGATATTGGAAGCGGTCCGGGACATTTGCTTGAATATTATGAATCCAGACTTATCGTTGCACTAGAAATTCACCGCCCTTATCTTGAGCATCGAGTGAACCTGTCACCCCATATTATCCCGATTAATTCGGATGCAAGGAAAATAGGCCAGTTGTTCGTCAACAAGTCGTTCTCCACAATTACGATGATTGATTCTCTTGAACACTTTACGAAGAAAGACGGAATGAAGCTGCTGCAGCAAGCGGAACAGATTGCTAAGCACCGCATTATCATCTTTACGCCAAGAGGATATTTTCCACAGTCAGGTGTGGATCATTATAAATTGAACGGTGAAGCATATCAGAAGCATCATAGCGGCTGGGATGAGCAGGAGCTGCTCGCGCTGGGGTATCATGTCATTGTCCTTAAGGGATTTCATGATCTCGGTAATCCTTCCTTTGAGACTTCTTTCCACAATGAGCATGTAGCAATGGATGCCATTCTTGCCTGGAAAACACTTGACACCTAGAGCTTAGGATAGGATTGGACGCTTCCTTGTAATCCGTTTTAACTTGATACAAAAAGCGAGGTGATTCGTTATGAGGGCAGAGCTTCCTAGAGTTTCTATCGTCATTCCGGTATATAACTGCAGATATGTCCATGAAGCGATTGAGAGTGCCTTGAATCAGACCTATCCTAATGTTGAGGTCATTGTAGTCGATGATGGCTCGACGGTGCACAAGGAGCTTGTTACTCCCTACTTGGACCAGATTCGTTATATACCCAAGATCAATGGAGGAACAGCAACGGCTCTGAACACGGGAATCGTGCATGCGACAGGAGATTATTTTGCCTGGCTGAGCAGTGATGATGTATTCGTACCTCAGAAGGTCGAGCTGCAGCTCGATTTCATGCTGAGGCGTAACCTGTCCTTCAGCCATTCTGCTTATAGCTATATTAACCACCTTAGTGAAGAGATTGGTGAGGTATATCCAGAGCTTGGCACGCGCGCAGAAATGGTTGAGACGCTCCTGATCGGCTGCCCAATCAATGGATGCACGGTCATGCTGGATATGAAAGTATTTGAGAAGGTCGGCCTGTTCAGTCCTGTGTTCCGATACGCCAATGACTATGAGATGTGGCTAAGAATCCTTCCCCATTACGACCTCGACATCATTAACAAGCCTCTAGTCCACTACCGCGTACACGACGATATGGGAACGTTCAAGCACCATGAAGCCATTGAAAATGAGAAGCAAATCATCCAAGCTTTGCACAGGACGTCACTACGGTCCTTAATATGATCTATAGGGAGGTGAAGGTGTGCGTTTTATTTTTCCTGTATATACGCTATGCCGAGGCGGAGCTCAGCGCATGCTCACGGAGCTGGCCAACCGGCTGGCGACCATCGGGCATGAGGTTATAGTGGTCATGCCGAAGTACGGTGTTGTTGAATATGAGCTGAAGGCCAATCTGATTCAAACCGGAGATGATACGCTGCTGGCACATCATATTCCAGCCGGCGATGTGATCGTGTCCAATTTCTATACAACAGCTTATCCTGCTCAGCAAGCCAGTGAAGAGGGGAAAGGACTGCATATCCGCTTATCATTATGCTATGAGCCGACTTTTCTCCAAGATAATCAGTATTCCTTTCCTTCTTACAATCTGACACCGAATCTGCTTGTCTTGTCCCGATGGCAGCAGGATGTGATCTACTTAAATCATGGGATCAAGGGACGCATCATTCCTGTAGGTGTGAACAGTTTCTTTCACAACATGAACATTCGCGAGCATCTGAATATGCCGCTTAATATCACTTCCATCTATCGGAAGGAGGAAGGGGACTTCTCCTGGCATCGGGAGCAGAAATATTTGCTCAGCCAGCTGGATATTGTAAAGGCCCTTTATCCTGACGTGGTCATTAACCTTGTTACACCGCCCGGCGAGTATGCAGATTCAAAGGATATACAGCAGCTGCAGGCATCCGGTAAATATCGGCTATACACCCCGGTGAATGACGAAGAGCTTCGATTCCATTACAACCAGACAGACATCTATGTAAGCTCTGGTTCGTATGACAGCGGATCTTTGCCTGGACTTGAAGCTATGCGGTGCGGAGCAGCGCTTGTCACTTCGTATTCAGGCGGGAATACCGAATATGCGGTACATGAACGAAATTGTCTAATGTCCTACCGATACGAGAACCGGCTAGCACAGGATATCATTCGGCTTATTGAGGACCCGGCACTACGTCACAAGCTGGCGGTTCGAGGCGAACAGGATTCTTATGCGTTCACCTGGGAACGGAGCTACAGCGAGTTTGAGCGTGTTGTGAACGATATTGTCAGCCGTTCACTGCTGAAATGATGAACTTATATTGAAGGCCAGAAATTCAAGCTAGATTAGATTATAGATCTGAATGGCATCCTGAAGATGATAGGGCTCGGAATGGGCATTGCCGTCCGCTCCCGCTGTAATTAGGATATACTCCTCTCCGTTGATGACAGCATAAGTCGCCAGACATAAGCCCGCCCGTTCGGTATACCCCGTTTTCCCACCTTTAATTTCTCCATTTGCCAGCTTCATTCGGTCTGACTGTTCTGCAAGGGTGCTGTATATCGTTATACCATCAGGATGCAGTGAGCTGACACTCGTGCTGTAACGGGTGGTCGTAAATATTTCCTTGAATTGTTTGTTGTGAAGAGCATATTGCAACAGAATGGTCAGGTCATCAATGGTAGAGTAATGTTCCTCATCATGCAGCCCTGTCGGATTAGTAAAATGCGTATTTCGCATTCCGAGCTCGGCTGCTTTTTTGTTCATGTTGGCGACGAACTGTTCCTCCGAGGAGGAAACAAACTGTTCGAGAGCTCCAGAAGTTTCCTCCGAGGAGGACACAAGCTGTGCAAGAGCTACAGAAGCCTCCGCTCCCGATGGAAGCAAGGTACCGTAGAGCAGATCAATCGCCTTTACCTCTTCATTCGGCAGAAATCCGGCCATCGCTGCTCCTTCAGCCACCAGGGGAGGAAATAACGCAGGATTAAGCTGAACGCTCTCTTCTAGACTGGACAAGCTTTCGATAGCCAGGATGGCCGTCATGATCTTTGTGAGGGAAGCGGGGTATATTTTCTCTTCGGAATTAACATGAAGCAATACTTCGTCGTCAGCAAGACGTACCAGCTTGGCGTTCGAGCTGTACAGCTCATAAGGCACGATCGCATCCGAAGTGTTTCTGGTATTCTGGAACCAGCGATTTGCAGCACGATCGATCTGTTGAAGTACACCTTCCAGATCCGCAAGCAGCAGGATGGTGAGGATAATTAAGATTAATCCTTTGAGCGAGAATCGTTTATTCTTTTTCTTCGTGTTCGACATGCTAAAAAAACAACTCCTTTACATAGCAGTGCTTCTAGGATGTTGCGAGCCGCAGGTAAGTGTGGACTCAGGAGCACTACTTCCATTCAATCATGTAAGAGGGAGTTGTTTTTTAATTTTTCCTGGTCAAGTTCTTAAGAGTTTCTTAAGATTGTCCCGGAAGCGTGACAATAAACTTCGTATGTGAGCTGTCACTGCTCGCAGTGATGGTTCCGCCATGCGCATTCACGATCTCCTTGGCGATTGCAAGTCCAAGGCCGGCTCCGCCGGTGGCAGAGGATCTGGCGGTATCCAGCCTGTAGAATTTCTCGAATATCGTGTTCAGCTTATGGGGAGGAATCGTCTCCCCCACATTGGCGAAGGTGATGACCACCGTACCGTGCTGCTTCACGGCTGTTACAGCGACATTTGTACCTGAATAGCTGTAATGTATCGCATTTTTCATAATGTTGTTGAACACTCGCGCAAGCTTGTCCGGGTCACCATGCAGTGTCAGCTGCTCATCTACCTGTACGGATACGGTAAGCTCATGCTCTGCCAGCATCGGATGGAACTCATCCGCAATTTGCATGAGCATCATAGAGAGGCTGATATCCGTCTGCTCAAGTATAATCTTCTGCAGGTTAAAGCGGGTAATATCAAAGAATTCATTGATGAGCTGTTCCAGGCGGTATGCCTTCTCAAGAGTAATGTTCACATACTTGGCCTTCTGCTCCATCGGCATATCCTGGGCTTCATCCAGCAGACTGAGATATCCGATAATGGACGTAAGCGGTGTTTTGATATCATGGGCGAGATAGACCACCAGATCATTTTTTCGCTGCTCCGCCTCCTGGGCATCCTTCATCCTTTTTTGGAGCGTGTCCTTCACCAGATTCATCTTACGCTCGACGACTTCAAGCTCTGGAGATAGAGTTACAGGCTCGTCTGATTCCTCGACCAGCTTATCCATGCTCCGGTTGATTTCGTTAAAATAATGGGTTGCTCTGCTCAGTGTCCAATAGAAGATCAAGAACAGCAGCAGTATAAAAAAGATCCCGAGTATCAGATCCTTGTTCTGCTGAAATATAAGGTAGTACAGCTGGACCGCCGTTTTGTACTCAATACTTAGAACGACCTCTGCAAATCGGATGAATGCATCGGCAAAAGGAGCCTCAAGCACACCGTCAATCAAAATGTTCTTGGCTGCCAGTCCAATAATGGCCGTTAGGATCGCGGTAAGCAGAATTTGAGTAATTATTTTGTTTTTGAGCTTTCGAAAATCATCCTTCAATCTTATAACCTACTCCCCAGACCGTTTTTATATATTTGGGCTTGTCCATATGATCATTCATTTTCTCCCGAAGATGCCTGATATGAACCATTACAGTATTGTTGTTTGTATAATATTTCTCTCCCCATACTTCCTGGAAGATTTGCTCGGAGCTCAGCACCTGACCCCGGTTAGAGCATAACATCCAGAGGATGGAGAATTCCGTTGGCGTAAGGGAGATCAGCTTCTCGTTCAAGTAACATTCGTGGGTATTCTTATTGAGAACCAGACCGGAGAAGGCAATGATTCTGTCCTCATCCGTATGCGGATTCTCCAAATTGTACTTCGTAAACCTTCGGAGCTGAGCTTTGACACGGGCAACGAGCTCAAGCGGTCGAAACGGCTTGGTTACATAATCATCAGCACCTAGTGTCAGCCCGGTAATTTTGTCGATCTCTTCTTCCTTCGCCGTAAGCATAATGATCGGGAAGTGGTGCTTCTCTCGAATCTGCTGGCATATATCAAAGCCGCTTATATCTGGAATCATAACATCTAGGATGGCCAGGTTCAGCTTATTTTGCTGAATGCAGTCCAGCGCTTCCTTCCCGCTGTAAAATTTATATACCTCGTAGTTCTCGGCTTTTAAGTATAGCTCTACCAAATCCGCAATTTCTTTTTCATCGTCTACAACTAGAATCTTTGTGCTCATAGGGACCACCTTTACTTCATATCAGCTATCTTCACTTTATTCATTGTCTTATTTTAACCATAGCTTGGTCAGAAAGCGAATCGTGCTCATGGAACGAACCTAGGCCCTGTCTTCATGAAGAACAGGGCGTCAATGTTCGCTATGGATTAGTAAATAGAGAGTGCATTCATCATTTGTCTGAAGGAGACCGCATATGTGCTGCCGGAAAAATGGTTAACGAGATGCTCCCTGCCTGCACGCCGAATATGTTCGCGAAGAGCCAGGTTATCCATGAGCTCGATCGCCTCGGCAGCAGCCTGCTCAATATTGCCGAGCGAATAGAATTTACCCGTCTGATTGTGGGTGATGAAGGCCCTCACGCCATCAGAATCGGAACTAAGTACAGGTACACCGCAGCTGATGGCTTCTGCAACCGCATAGCCGAATCCTTCCATAATGGAAGTCGACAGCATGATTCCGCCCGATCTGGCGGCCATAGAATAGTATTGCGGCATCATACTATTCGGAATGTTACTGAAGATGCCAATCTTATCCTCCAGATCTAGTGCCTTCAGCGTTTCGTAAAATTGCTGCTCGTCGGTCGGGACCGCGAGTGTAGGGTCATGAAATACCCATATCTTCGCATTGGGCTTGTGCTGAATAATGCGGTGGCTGATATGAAGGAACTCCCGCCAGTTCTTATTATGCTCCAGTCTTCCAATCCACATAATGGCGGGATAGGGGGGTATATCGGTATCAATCGGCGTGAATGTTGTTGTATCCAGCATGTTTGGAATAATGAAACGATGCATGAATGGACAAATCTCTGCGAATAACTGCTGAAGATGAGCTGTAGGGGGGATGAGTACGGCATTCGCATGTGCTTGCAGATAGGGCATCGCTGTACATATCGTTTCGATCGCAGCTTCTCTCGTGCCGAGACCCTGTGCTTCATAGATGATGCGCCCCCTGTAATCCAGTACAAGCCGGAGCCGTTCCACCATGTTGATATCCGATGTGACGATGATCGCATCATATTGCTGCTGGTCTAACAGTGACTTGATCTCGTTATCATGATTGGTAATGAATACGGTACCGGTATTATTCTGCATACCTGTCCCTGGCTTAAGGTACAGCGTGTGGGCTTCAATGCCATGTTGATTCAGCACAGAGCATCGCAAACGGTTAAGTGTTTCCACACCTCCGCTTGGAATAAAGAAAGTAAAGAGGACTTTCAAGGCAGATCCCTCCCGCAGTTTCTTATACGCCGGTTAGATAGAACGAAGGGGAAAATGGGCGGTTGTAGGTTATCGTATTTGTCCGTATCCATTTAGTTCGTCTATCTAAAGTACGTGATTGACCGGTATAGAGTGTGGGCTGAGAGCTGTTCGTTCATAATTTGGACATATTTTTTTAAGGGTTCTTTTAAATTCATTTAAGCCATGTTTATAGTTGGGTGGCTATGCTTAGTATGGATCATGTTTCGGTCTGAATTGATATAGAAAGGAAGTAGCGAATGTGCTGAGGTTAGATCAGGTAAGCAAGACGTTCGACAGCCATAGGGGAGTGCATCATATGGACTTTTCAATGGAACGGGGAGAGATCGTCGGTTTTCTAGGTCCAAACGGTGCTGGCAAAACGACAACCATGCGTATGATCACCGGGTATTTACGGCCGACAGAAGGCAAAGTGCTTCTCGACGGTGAATCCGTGCATGAGCAGGGTAAGAAAGCCCGATCCCGTATCGGATATTTGCCCGAAACGCCTCCCTTGTATCCAGATATGTCGATTCTTTCGTACTTGAGATTTGTAGCTAAATTGAGAGACGTGCCCGCCAGAGAGCAAAAGCAGAGAGTCGACGAAATGTTATCAAGACTGGGCCTCGCTGGTCGGGAGCGTCAGATCATCAGGACCTTGTCCAAAGGATACAAGCAGAGAGTAGGACTGGCTGGTGCCATTATACATAAGCCGGACTTGCTTGTGCTCGATGAACCAACATCAGGGCTTGATCCTAATCAAATCATGGAAATCCGTAATCTCATCAGAGAGCTCGGCGATAATCATACCGTACTGCTTAGTACCCATATATTGCCCGAGGTGAGCACCCTTTGCAGCAGAGTGCTGATCATTAATCAAGGACAGCTGGTAATGGATGGGTCTCCTGCATCCATCGGCAGTACAATGAATCAATCGTTTCACGTTTCTCTCACTGTGAAGGGGGAATCGGAGACGGTCGTCCCGTTGATTCAAACCTGGGGAGAAAGTTTGGAGGAGAAGGTAGAGCTTAGCTCACACAAGGAAGAGGACGGCCTCGTCCGCTTAGAGCTGAATGCTTCTGCTCATCATGATTATCGAGAAGAATTATTTTATTTACTGGCGAGATCGGAGCTCCCTATCCTCGAATTGAAGAAGCAGGATCAGTCCCTTGAAGAGATTTTCCAAAAGCTGACGACAGATGAAGCCGGAGTGAAATCCGGGAAGGAAGGTTCACTTGCTGTCTCTGCCTCAGGGCAAGGGCTGGAAGCGCCGAAGGGAAGTGAGGGTTCATGAAACGGATGCTCGCTATATTTTACAAAGAGCTGCAATCCTATTTCCTCGCTCCAACCACCTATTTTGCCTTTGCAGTGTATGTCTTGCTGTCGAGTTTTTTGTTTTTTATGAGCTTTGTTTACTATCAGCCAAGTATCGTCGATTATCGGCTTGTTCTGGGGGATACGATATCACTGCTGCTATATGTTATCCCGCTTCTGACTATGCGTCTGATCGCGGAGGAGTTCCGGCAGGGTACAGATGAGCTATTGATGACTTCTCCTTCGAGTGTATTGGAGATTGTGTTCGGCAAATATTTGGCAAGCTTGGTCATTCTCCTGGCTCTTATTATGTGCAGTCTTACTTATCCGCTGCTGATGTCCTTCTATGGAGATATCAATGAGACGACAGTGTGTGTATCTGCGCTGGGGCTCTTCCTGCTCGGTGCGGCGATGATGGCGATCGGAATGTTTGCCTCCTCGTTATCCCAGCATCAGATGGTCTCGGCAGTAGCCGGCTTTATTATTCTGTTTGTATTATGGATGCTGGATTCTTTCGGTGGAAATGCGGCGATTACAGCGTGGCTTGAACCCTTCTCCTTATCGAGCCGGTTCATGAATTTCACAAAGGGTGTCATTAGCGGATCGGATGTTATCTTCTATCTTACTTTGACAGCCTTATTCCTCACGTTCAGCATTCAAGGCGTCGAGCGGAAAAGGTGGAGGTAAGAGAGATGAAAAAATGGTTGAATCATACGAACAGTGCTGTTATTTCCATTGCAGTGATCGGCATTTTTATATTGCTTACGTTGTTCCTGAATTCATTAGGCGGCTTCCAGCTTGATATGACTGCGAACAAGCAGAATACGTTGTCTGAGCAAACCTTGGAGACTATAAAAGGTGTGGAAGAAGACGTCAGAATGCTGGTCTTCACCGTGAATTCCTCCAGTGATGAGCTGCTGAACAGGGAAGTGCAGGATATTGTTGATGAATACAGCAAACGAAATAATAAACTGAAAGTGGAGCATTACAATCTGGAGAACGAGCCCATCCTGGCCCAGCAGTACGGTCTTACGGCAAGCTCTATTGTGCTGGTGCAAGGGGACAAGCAGCAGGTTGTTCCCATGATTGATCTATTCACCTCCGGTGAAACAGAAGGCTCTTATCTCTTCTCTGGAGAAGAGAAGCTGACACAGGCACTGAATTCGCTCTCATCGGATGAAGTCCACCGAGTAGCACTTCTAACGGGACATGGTGAGCTGGATTTGTCTCTCGCAGCAAGCTTTCAGTCATCCCTGAATCAAAGCAATGTCGAGACAGAAGAAATATCTCTTGCCGATGGAGAGGCTGTTCCGGAAGGAACGGATATACTGGCGATTCTGGGTCCGCAAAACGATTTGACGGATTCAGAGATGAAGCAGATACAGTCCTATATGGACAATGGCGGGAAATTGCTGCTTACGATGGCTTTTCATGAAAGTATGGATACCGCTTGGCCTAATATTGATGCACTCGCTGAGCAATATGGAGTCCATAACGAGCATGCGGTAATGGTCGACCCAGAACAGTCGATGTCGATGGGACCGCTGTGGTCCATGCCGGTGTTTCAGTCTCATGCCATTACGGATAAGCTGATTGAGCATAATTTAACTCCTGTATTTTCACTGACTCTTGGGCTCAGCGCTACCGAGCAGGATAAATGGACGGTCGCTCCGATTGTGCAGTCTTCGGAGAGCAGTTATGGAGAGACGAATGTAGAAGGACTTCTTGTTAACGATACGGATAATGATGCGGAGTCCGATCTGCAGGGACCTGTAGATGTGGGATATGCCGTAAGTACACCGGATGGCAAGCCAAAGGCGGTTATACTGGGTGCAACTACATTTATTCAGGATTCCGAATTCTCGACAGGCGGGAATCGTGATTTTATTCTGAACACGATAAATTACCTGGCCGAGAAGGAGAACGGGGTTACGATCAGACCCAAAGAGCAGGCGGGCTATGAGTTGGCGTATCTGACACCTTCTCAAGGCACCGGAATTTTTGTTATTGCGGTCATCTTATTCCCGCTGTTATTTGTTGCAGCAGGTATTCTATTATGGTGGAGGCGGAGAAGATAATGAAGAAATTCATTCCTACTCTGTTGCTGCTCGTTATTCTGGCAGGCGGCTGGATCTTCGCTCATTCCCAGAACTACTTCAAGGAAGAGCCGGAGGCGGCTCGCAAGCTCATAGATACCAGCAGCTTTGATCCTAGTGCAATCGAGAAATTCAGTGTTATTAACGGAGGGGAAGAAGTTCAGTTGACCAAAGAACAGGGTGGCTGGGTTATGACAGAGCCTGAAGCTTACCCCGTGAACAGCTATGCGGTAGACAACTGGCTGGAAGCACTCCGTGCAGCTGAAATTACGAAAGTAATCGAGAATGAGCCAACCGATATTGAGAAATACGGTCTTGACCTTGCAGGAGACGGTATCGTTATGACCGCTCAGGATGGCACTGAATTCACCTTGGCCGTTGGTCATATGTTGCCTACAGGAGAAGATAATTATGTACAGGTCGATGGAAGTCTGGTTGCGGCTGTCAGTGAGGCCGAGGTTTCAAGTCTGATGCTCACTCCGCTTCAATTTATGGATACCACACCATTCGAATGGGATAATGATCAGCTGGTATCACTGGAGTGGGAAGGCGAAGATTCGACATGGATGCTGAATCGTACGACGGATGAAGAGAACAGTTGGACCATGAATGGGAAGAGTGTTGAACTGGCTGGAGCCGATTCCTTAATGAATCTGACGAAAAATACAGCGACAGATCAAGTGCTCAAGCCGCTTGATGCCGATCAGGCTCAGATTGCTTTTACATTGACGGCTGCATTCAAGGACGGTTCGAACAGCGTATATCAAGGCTGGACGGAATCATCAGAGCCCGGTGTCATTTTTGTTAAGACCGCAGAGGACTCACTTAGTTATGTTCTTGCATCAGATGCTGTTCAAGAAATTAAGGATAGAGCAGAAGAGCTGCTGAGCAGCGGCACCGAAGTAAATGATGCAGATACGGAGTAATGCCGATTATGTATAAACAAGGAGAATTGCCATTTTGATTGGACGATAGAAATGAACTCAGATGTTTAGTTCAGCTCGCAGTCCACTTAATCTAAGATGGCGGTTCTCCTTTTTTACAGGGGGCGCTGATATTATATGATTCTTATCTTCGGATGAATGAAGCTTCTCACTCCCTTGCATCGTTGGTTCCAAATCCTTTCAGCATATAGGTTAACTGGTTTGTGCACCTTAATGGAGTACCCTAACCTATACTTGAAATGGAGGATGAACGAATGCCAGGAATGAACAAAACAAAAGCGATCACTTTATCTTTATCCACCGCTTTACTTGTCATGTCTGGTCTAACAGGCTGTGGCACAAACACGGATAATCATGATTTGAACACCAATAATGTGCGTAACAACAAGACCGATAACAATCGGTACGGATTAAATGCAAACAGTGTTCATCGTACCAATAATCTCAGAAACAGCGATGATTTATCAAAGACTGTATCTGATATGGATGGAGTGGGTAATGCTTATGTTCTCCTTACTGATCATAACGCTTATGTTGCGGTATCGCTCAAAGACGGGGTCCAGCCGCAAAGCACAAGACACCACAATAACCGTAATATGAAGAGCAAGGACCTTGGCAGCATGGGAGTAAAGACCGGGACGAGAGCTCCTTATACAACCAGCGGTATTGCTCCAGGACTTACTAATGATTATTCTCAGAGCAACATGCTGGGAGATTCAGCGAACGGTCCTCGAGGAGCAGGCGGATTGTTTAATCCGAACAATGTACGAATGAATGATACCAAAGGCCCGACAACGTATACTAAAATGAATGATCATGACCAGGCCGAAGAAGAAGTATCTGATCAAATGAAGAAAAAGATTACAGCGAAGATCAAAGAAATGGCTCCAGAAGTGAAAAATGTATACATCTCAGCAAATGCAGACTTTGTAGGTCGTGCTCAAGGTTATGTTAACGATGTGACCGAAGGCAGACCCATCAGCGGATTTATTGATGAATTTCAAACCATGATGGATCGTTTGTTCCCGACAAACGGAACCATGATTGACAACAACAATAATCGTTAATCCAGCATAGAAGAGCTTATGGGGAATGAATATAAAAAAGGCGTTGTTCCAGAGAGATGCTCTAAGGGACAACGCCTTATTTTGCTTCATTTTAACTTCTTATCTACTGTCCATGCTTAATGCACGGCCTTTGATCCATACTTGCTTAAGCTGAAGCGAGTCATCCAGCAGCAGCAGATCCGCCTGCTTTCCTTGCTCAATGGTTCCTGTCGCATCCAATATGCCTAGAAGCTCGGCCGGATTATGACTAGCTGCCTGCGAAGCTTCTATAATATCGAGCCCGGCCTCCTGCACGAGGAAGCGGAAGCCGCGAATCATCGTAAGTGTACTGCCTGCAAGGGTAACTCCATCCTCTAACCGAGCCACACCTTCCTTAACGATGACCGGCAGGTCACCGAGGGTGTAATTTCCATCCTCAAGCCCGGTCGCCGAAATGGCATCCGTAATGAGTACCAGCTTCTGCAGCCTGCTTTTTAACTGAGCAAGAAGAGAGACTGCGGCAGGATGAACATGAATTCCGTCTGCAATGACTTCGGCGCTGATCCGTTCATCACTGAGCACGGCACCGGCTACACCGGGTTTGCGGTGATGAAGAGGGGTCATCGCGTTAAAGGTATGCACAGCGTGGTGGAGTCCCACTTCTACAGCGGCTTCTACTTCTTCATAAGTTGCATCCGTATGACCCAATGCGGCGATAATTTCTTTATCTTTGAGCCATGCGATCACCTCATGCGCACCTTGCTGTTCAGGAGCAAGCGTCACTTGCCGAACGAGTTCAGGATATTGCTGTTCCCAGGAGATCAGCCAGTCTACATTCGGCAGTGAAATATGCTCCGGATTTTGCGCTCCGGGCCATTTTGGACTAATAAAGGGACCTTCCAGATGAACCCCTGCAAGCTGTGCGTAAGGCATCTCCTTGGAACGGTATTTGTTCACTTCGCTGAGCACCTTCTCAATCCAATCTTTAGGCGCAGTCATGGTTGTAGCAAGCATCGTCGTCGTTCCTTGAGAAGCGTGATAAGACGTAATTGTATCGAGCACGTTCTCGTCTGAGTTCATAAAGTCTTCACCACCGCCGCCATGAACATGGATATCAATGAAGCCGGGAAGGATATATCCATTCTCGCTTGTGAACGTTTCTATGACGCCTTCATTCCAGCGAAGAGGTAGAGCTGCCTGGGTGCCTGCGTACACGATGGTTTCATTTTCAATGACAACGACACCATCCTCAATTACACTGTCCTTGGTAACGACATTTCCGTATATTTTAGTAAGCAATTACATCAGCCTCCCTGCACCGCGGTCTAACAGTACAATAACGTTCGGATGGCACTGAAGCAAGGATGCAGGGCACTCTGTAGTGATGGGACCGGTCAGCGCTGTACGAATGATGTCTGCCTTGTCTTCACCGCGGGCAACGAGAAGGATTTGTTTTGCTTTGAGAATAGAACCGACGCCCATCGTCATAGCCTGCTTAGGTACATCGGTCGGAGAATCAAAGAATCGGGCATTCGCCTTGCGGGTTTCCTCTTTGAGATCAACGACATGAGTGCCGCTCGTCAGGCTTGCTCCAGGTTCATTAAATCCGATATGCCCGTTATGTCCTATGCCCAGCAGCTGGATGTCGACAGGGCCGTGATCATTGACCAGCTGTTCATAATGAACGCATTCCGCTGCCAAGTCAGATGCATTCCCATTCGGTACATGCGTGTGATCCATATTCATATCAATGTGGTTAAACAGCTGCTCATTCATGAAGCTGCGATAGCTCTGTGGATGATCTTCAGGAAGTCCTACATACTCATCAAGATTGAAGGAGGAAGCTTGGGCAAAGCTCACGAGTCCTTTGTTGTACATTTGAATCAGCTCTTTATATATACCGACAGGGGAACTGCCAGTTGCCAGACCCAGTACAGCCTTACGTTTGGATTGCAGAAGAGCGGCAATAATTCCAGCGCCGGTTGCATTCAGGTCATGCTCATGTTCAAAAGTCCAAATATTCATATGAAATCACCCTTCATTTCTTAGTTTAATTCGCTGCACTTGCTCATAGGACACATTCAGCCTAGGGACAAATCGATCAAAATCATGACTAACCATGCCGGTAAATATAATATCGATCACATGAAGGAGTGCAATACGCGAGGCCATGTCCCCTCTGCGCATACCCTGTTCCAGGGAAGAGGTGAACAAGGGAATATCTGCAATGGAGGCCAGTGTACTGTGTCCGTAAGAGGTTAGTGAGATGGTGCGGGCTCCATTTTCTTTGGCACAAAGGAGTGCATCAATTGTATCCTGTGTTTCTCCCGAATAGGACACGGCAAACGCAACATCCTGCTCACCCAATGAAGAGGCTGAAGTGACCTGCATATGTCCATCAGAAAAAGCAGTGCAGGAAACGCCAATACGGATCAGCTTCTGATAAAAGTCCTGCGTTACAATGGATGAGGTGGCTACCCCATACAGATCAATGCGCCTAGCGCCGCATAAGAGCTTAATTGCATCCTCCAGGCGTTCATGATCAAGCAAACGAGTAGTATCGGTAATGGAAGCGAGATGGTTCGCCTCAATGGCTTCTATAATCGTAGAAAGTGAATTTCCCGCGACAATATCCTGATAAGCCGTAACGCCCGTTGGCTGGGAAATTTCCGCTGCCAGCTTCATCTTGAAGTCGGGAAACCCCCTGAAATGACGAGATTTGCAAAAACGGGTTACCGTTGCAGGACTCGTACCGCTGTTCTCAGCTAGTTCCTTAATCGATAACCCGGTCACCTCAGCGGGAGATGTCAAAATAACTTCTGCAATCCGGCGTTCCTGGGAAGGAAGCTGATCGAGCTCTTTGGAGAGAGCATTAAGTATCGTCGTCATAACTCATCCGCCTTGTTAGAAAATTAATTTCACAAATATATTAATTTTAATGAAAATTATTTTTGTATACCTTCATCTTAATCAAAATGTAGGGCAAAATCAACCGTTAGCCACACATTTCCTCAGCCTTACCTAGCATGTACTTGAAGTTTGATCTTTAGCCCATTTTTTTCCGAAGATTGAACCAATATAGGTGATTTTACATAAGATGAGTTGACTGTATCCCTTAACCTTGTTACACCATACAAACCCGGGCAAGGAGGGGTAAACATTGAAGGGTGACCACAAGAGCAAATTTTTGTTGACCCATCGTGAACGCGAAGTATTCGAGCTTCTGGTGCAGGACAAAACGACACGCGACATTGCAGGACTTCTCTTTATCAGCGAGAAAACGGTCCGAAACCACATTTCTAATGTCATGCAGAAGCTCAATGTTAAGGGTCGTTCACAAGCGGTAGTGGAATTGATCAAGTTAGGAGAATTAAAAATCTGACGAAGGCACGGAGTTCTTTCGTTTTCGTCATGGCCCTCTTCGCTCATCCGATTTGGATGAGAGAGGAGGGCTTCCGTTTGTGCTAGAGGAGATGAGATCGTGGGCTGACTGAAGTTATACATAGGTGGAAAGGTGTGCGCGTGGAGGGTATTTTGGTGGAAGGGGAAACGCAGTTAGATGGCGCGCGTGGAGGGTGCTTTGGAGCGAGGGGAAACGCTGTTAGATGTTGCGCGTGGTGGGTACTTTGGAGCAAGGGGAAACGCTGTTTTTGTGCTGCTCACTTCGGTTGTTTTTGCTTGGACGCGGGTAGGTCGAAGGAGCAGTGGTCCAAGCAAAAGCCAAAAGTCGTTCCCATCTCAAAAACAGCTTATTCCCGAGAAGGGCAGCGTCAGAAATCCTCATCTCCTCTGTGGTGTGGAGGAGGGGGACGTGGTTGCTCTCCTAGGTGAGCAACCAGTCTGAGTGTGAAGAGATGCTTCGTGTGGAGGGTGCTTTGGAGCGAGGGGAACGCTGTTTTTGTGGTGCTCACTCCGGTTGTTTTTGCTTGGACGCGGGTAGGTCGAAGGAGCAGTGGTCCAAGCAAAAGCCAAAAGTCGTTCCCATCTCAAAAACAGCTTATTCCCGAGAAGGGCAGCGTCAGAAATCCTCATCTCCTCTGGGGTGTGGAGGAGGGGGACGTGGTTGCTCTCCTAGGTGAGCAACCAGTCTGAGTGTGAAGAGATGCTTAGTGTGGTGGGTACTTTGGTGGAAGGGGAAACGCAGTTAGATGTTGCGCGTGGTGGGTACTTTGGAGCAAGGGGAAACGCTGTTTTTGTGCTGCTCACTCCGGTTGTTTTTGCTTGGACGCGGGTAGGTCGAAGGAGCAGTGGTCCAAGCAAAAGCCAAAAGTCGTTCCCATCTCAAAAACAGCTTATTCCCAGGGGGCAGCGTCAGAAATTCTCATCTCCTCTGGGGTGTGGAGGAGGGGGACGTGGTTGCTCTCCTAGGTGAGCAACCAGTCTGAGTGTGAAGAGCGCTGCACGTGGTGCTTATTTTGGTGCAAAACACATTTTGAATGTCATGCAAAAACTCAATGTTAAGGGGTGCATATTTTTTGCTGAGGATCGTGAAGAATTGACTTTATTCTCTGTCATGTAATCGATATAGTACATAATTAGATAGGTAGAAAGAAAGCGCACTCAATACCTATACATAACAATAGGGAGATGGGCTGTCACTATGGAAAGTACTACTAAACTGAAGTTGAAGCGTAAGGATATCGAAAGCATATGTTCAGCTGCTTTTCCTGAAGCCGGGAAGCTTAAGATGGCAGAGGAGCTTACTGAAGGCTGGGCAAATTCAGCTTATCTCATCACCTTGGAGAATGATACGAAGGTAGTAGCGAAGATCGCGGCGAGCATGGACTCCTTCATGCGTTACGAGCGTAACTTGATGCGTGCAGAGGTTGAGGTGCTGCGGCTGTTGGAATCTTCGGGGTTCACCATTGCACCACGGGTTATTTATCATGATGCTACAAAAAGCATAATCGAGTCTGAGTATTTTCTAATGAGCTATATTCCAGGTCAGTCTTTAAACAAGATCAGAAATGAACTCCCGGAAAGCACATTAACAGAGATTTATCAGCAGCTGGGCGTATACAATCGTGAGATGAATGAGATCAAGGGAGACGGATTTGGCTTCTACGCTCAAGAGGAGAGAAGAAAATCGACTTGGAGGGAAGCTTTTTTTCTAATGCTGGATGATCACTTTGCCGACGCGGAAGAGCGCGGAGTGAAGCTGCCCGTGTCAGGAACCGAAATGTATGCAGCGATGTACAGACTTGCCGACGCATTGGATGAAGTGACAGAGCCTAGGCTTATCATCTGGGATTTATGGGACGGGAATGTCATGATTGAAAATAACAAGATTTCTGGCTTGATTGATTTTGAACGTGCTTTTTGGGGAGATCCGCTGATGGAGTACCATTTTAATCATAAAAATGAGGTTACAGATTTTCGTTTAGGATATGGCCGGGATGTGGTTACGGAGGCGGAACATAAGCGGCGGGCGCTGTATGATGTGTACCTTGATCTGATATTGTGTGTTGAATGTTCCTACCGTGGTTACACAGACACCAATTATTTAAAATGGGCCTCAGATAATCTTGTTCAAAGCTGGGAAGGATTTATTCGGCAATATCCTTATTAGTGATTCAGCTACACGATTATCTTAAGACGGCAGAGTAACGATTAAGAGTGGTTTGATTAGGTGTTTTACGTGAAAAGGAACGACGAGGCACGTTGCTCCTTATATGGAACTATTCATTTTATCACAGCGTCTAATCCAACAAAATGAAGATTAGATCGCGAGGTGATCTGAATGAGAAACAAATTAACAATGTTCCTTCTGAGTTTTTTAATTCTGCTTGGTCTTGTTCATTCTGTAACGCCCTTAACAGCTCATGCCTGTTCTTGTGCTGGCCCTGTCAGCATGGAAGAACAGTTGAGTCGGAAAACGGCAATTTTTACAGGAAAGCTGATCAGTCTTAGTCAACCGGACCAAGGAATGATCTGGTCTTCCGCAGATCCGGTCTCAGCACAATTTGAAGTTATGAATGTGTGGAAAGGGGAGCTAGGTGCAGAAGCCACCGTATACACTGCAAGAAGTTCAGAAAGCTGCGGTTATGAGGGATTCGAAGTTGATGAAGAATTTATCGTTTTTGCTTATGGACCGTATGATCAGCTCAAGACCGGTATTTGCGAAGGGACAAAGGAGCTGGGCTCCGCACAGGAAGAATTGGCCGCACTTGGAGCAGGGTATAAGCCGGTAGCAGATACAAGTCATGAAAAAAATGCTTCGGAAGCGCTCATCGTGAATAAAAACCCAGGATC
This sequence comes from Paenibacillus urinalis, assembly GCF_028747985.1. Taxonomy (NCBI): domain Bacteria; kingdom Bacillati; phylum Bacillota; class Bacilli; order Caryophanales; family Paenibacillaceae; genus Paenibacillus; species Paenibacillus urinalis. The sequence continues at coordinate 4,427,811 of NZ_CP118108.1, read as the reverse complement.
AAGCCAAGTTTGGATTGTGCCTTTGATGATTATTGCTGCCATGCTTGCTGTGACTCTACTGGTAATACTACGTAAGCGGCGGAAAAACTAAATTCAGTCATAAATCCGAGCAGCATCACCCACACAAAAAAGAGCGGGCTGTAAATCAGCCAGCCCGCTAACAGAGCCCCATCCCCCACGCAGAGGATTGGGGCTCCAGTCATTTAAGGTGTTGTCTTCGAACCATAGAGGCGAGCCGAAGAGCGAAGAGGACGGAATTGGAGTGGAGAAGCGGAGCGTTCGTCTTTGCCGTCAGACTTCAACCGTGTAATCACAGTAGAATCAAGAAGTCTGAGGTCAACAACGATCGGAACCCAATCCGTCCACGGAGCACCCGAAGCGAGCCGCCCATCTCCGCAGCATCACATCCAGCACGCCCTTCCACGAAGCATCCCCAACACAAAAAAGAGCGGGCTGTAAATCAGCCAGCCCGCTCACGGAGCCCCATCCCCCACGCAGAGGATTGGGGCTCTAACCAATAAGATGTTGTCTTCGAACCATAGAGGCGAGCCGAAGAGCGAAGAGGACGGAATTGGAGTGAAGAAGCGGAGCGTTCGTCTTTGCCGTCAGACTTCAACCGTGTAATCACAGTAGAATCAAGAAGTCTGAGGGCAACAACGATCGGAACCCAATCCGTCCACGGAGCACCCGAAGCGAGCCCACCCATATCCGAAGCATCACATCCAATACGCCCTCCATCTCCGCAGCAACACTTCTTAATTTCGCAATTCAGCCCCAGCTCCTATGTAACCCGCCTTAGATTTGCTTCAAATAATCCACAATCGTCAGCAAGCCCTTGTCAAAGTTCTCCAGATTAAAATGCTCATTCGGTGCATGCAGATTCTCATCCGGAAGGCCAAAGCCCATCATGACAGCAGGAGCATTCAGGGTACTGGACAGCTTCTCAACAATTGGAATTGATCCGCCGTCTTTGGTGAATAGAGCACGTGTGCCATAGACGTTCTCGAAGGCATCCGCTGCTTTTTGCAGAAATGGATGGTTTGGATCAATGTTAAAGGCAAATGCTTTTTCCTTAGGAGTAAAGGAGAGCTGTGCTCCCACCGGCGTATGTGCCTTAAGATGGGCTTCGATCGCATCCATCACCTTCTGAGGGTCCTGATCTGCGACGAGTCTGCAGGTGATCTTGGCATGGGCCTCCTTCGGAATGACCGTCTTGCTGCCTTCCCCTTGGAAGCCGCCCCATACACCGTTCAGCTCCAGGGTTGGACGTGCGCCTACACGTTCTACGAAGGAGAAGCCCTCTTCACCAAACAGAGCGTCAAGCCCCAGATCCTTTTTCAGCTGATCCTCATCAAAATTTTGTTTTGCGAATTCTTCGCGCATCTCAGAGCTTAACTCTTGCACACCCTCGTAGAACCCATCTACAGAAACACGGCCCTGTGCGTCATGCAGGGAAGCAAGCAGAGACACCATGGCATGAAGGGCGTTGGGAACACCACCGCCATATGATCCCGAATGCAAATCCGTGTTTGCCGTATTTAGTGACAGTTCCATAGAGCACAGTCCGCGCAGTCCTGTTGAGATCGCAGGCTTGCCTGGAGCCAGCAGCGAGGTGTCGGAGATCAGGATCGCATCAGCAGCAAGCTTGTCCGTGTTGTCTGCCAAGTATAGCGGAAGATTTGGACTTGAAATTTCTTCTTCCCCTTCAATACAGAATTTAATGTTTACAGGCAGCTCTTTTTCCTGCTTCAAAATCGCTTCGATGGCCTTCACATGCAGGAATAATTGACCTTTGTCATCTGTGGCTCCGCGGGCGTATAGCTTACCGTCCCGAATATCCGGTTCAAATGGCGGTGTCTGCCACAGATGGAGCGGATCGACTGGCTGTACATCGTAATGGCCGTAGATGAGAAGCGTTGGCTTCCCTTCTGCATGAAGGTAATCAGCCGTAACAACAGGATGGCCTTGCGTAGGGTGAATCTCTACATGCTCAAGACCCGCCGTCTTTAGTTTGTCAGCTACCCATTCTGCCGCCTTCAGAACATCTCCTTTATGTTCGGACAGAGCAGAAATACTTGGAATCGCAAGCCATTCCTTTAATTCATTCAAATGTGTCTCGCGATGTTCAGCAAAATATGCTTTATAATCAACGCTCATTGTAATATTCATCCTCCTTGATTCATCATAAACAGCAGCAATGATATTGCTTTGCCCTATTATTTTACACTCTTTTTGGCAGAATACGAAATTATTCCGGGTTGAGATACGGAATTCATCCAAGCTAGCAGGAAATGAAGAGGGAACAGCGAATGCAAACAGAGAATATATAAAACATTTACAAAATTATAAATAAATTAATAAAATATTATAGTAAACTTCATAGGAAACGGGCAGGTGAGCGATTCATGAATCCGCAGCAGGTGTTGACGGGAGAGAAAGAATACGATCCACTACCTAGTGAGAAGAAGCGGCCTTTCAAAGGCCGGTACTATCGGAAGAATCTCATTACGATTCTGCTCATCGCGAGCATTCCGGGCTTAATTACAGGAATCGTTATTTACTGGCTGGTCGTCTCCCAGATGGAGGAGGAGTTCAGTCGGCTGCATCAGAATCAGATCAGTAATCGGGCAGCGAACATCGCTGATCAATTTTCATATATGGAGCTTGGATTATCCCACTGGGCCTTTGAGCCTCGATTCGGCGAAGAATTAAAGGATATGGATTACGTCTATCATTTTGACCAGACGGAGGATATTGTTACAACCTTATATGTGTTACAGGGGTCACATCCGCTGATAGATAAGGTACAGCTCTATTTGAATGAGCCGAAGCCGATTTTGTTTAACCGCTCTTATGGAGAGCTGTCGGATGAACAGTTGATCCGATCCTATCATCAATATTTAACGGGCGGCAGTCAGGTGTACTGGACAGATAGGCTTCCAGGACAGCTCCTGCCCGAAGGTGATGTGAACACGGCTGAGGAGCTGCTGCATACAGACACTAATGAAGCGCTGGTGCTGGTGCACAAAATTCCCGGAGGGAGCACGGCACCGTTCGGAGCCCTTATTGTGACGCTAGATAATGATAAAGTCAGAAGTATTCTGAAAACGCTTACTCCATATGACCAGGGCTCGACCTTTTTGCTGGATAAGAGCGGAGAGGTGCTGGTGTCCGGCGGTGATCACAAAGGGGCCTCCTCCGGTGAGCTGAACGAGCAGATTAGGCAGCAGGTCGATTTGGAGCGTAATAACGGTTCTTTTTTATATACATTTGAAAATACAACGTATTCAGTGTCCTATGGCAAGCTGAGTCGCATTGACTCTGATTGGGTCTATGTATCCGCCGCTCCGATAACGGATATTACAGCACCCTTATTGTCGGTGTCCAAATTCATTGTAATCGTCAGCGCGGCAGGTCTGCTTATTGCCATTTTATTATCCTGGCTGGCCTCACGGCGTATTTATTCCCCTATTGAGCGGTTGCTCGGTGTATTGGGTACGAATGAAAAGGAGCGACTTCAAGGAACATTACTGCATCATGACGAGTTTGAATTACTTGAAACCTACTGGAACGACCTTCTTACGGAGAGAAGCAGAGCAAGACGCAAGCTGGATGATCAGCTGCCCATGCTGCGTGGAAGCTTCGTTATGCAGCTGATTCAAGGGCATCTATCGTCCCATTCAGAAGCATATCTCATTGAACAGATGTCGGATCTCGGGTTCAAGGTGGAGGATCGCCAATTTTTGCTGGTGAAGCTGCGGCTGACGGGCTATTCGAATCTAAACGGTCGTTTTAACGAGCAGGACACAGGACTTGTCACTTTTGCTGCTGTTAATATTATTGAAGAGTTTGCCGCACAGCGGTTTGAGCAGGCTGCAGTCCTGAATTTTCATGATTTATCCGCGGCTGTGCTCCTTACGGGCACGAATGAGGAGTCACTGAAGTCCGCTGCCCTTGTGTGGGGAGATGAGCTGATGCTGGTGATCAACCGGATTATGAAGATGAACGTAACGATCTTGATCAGCAGGCCAGCAGGCTTGGTATCCGAGCTTCCGGCACGATTCCTGGAGCTGGAGCAGGCAGAAGCGTTTAGAAGCATTGAAGATCTGAATCAGCTTCTGGATCTGGATGAAGAATTGCAATATCAAAAAATAGAAGAGTCAAGCTATCCTTTCCTCCTTGAGCGCGATATCGTCCAGGCGGTGCGTACAGGCAAAATGGAAGAGGCACAGCGTATCTTGTCTCAATTTATGGAGGAGGCCATTAAGCAGCATACGACCGAGTACCAATTACAGCAAACGATGCTTCAGCTGCTGGCGAGCCTGCTTCACATGATGCTTCAGTCCGGAGTTCCCTCTCATCAGCTGTTCAAGGGGAGGAATCTGTATGAGGAGATTGCATCCTTGAAGGAACGGGTTCCAATTGAGAAGTGGATGAGACAAGAAGTATTTCTTCCTTATATCCGTTACATGGAAGAGAGATCTCATGCCGGACTTAAGCCCGTTATTGACCGAACGATGCAGCGTATCGACGAGCAGTACATGACAGACATATCGCTGGAAAGCTGTGCAGACCAAGAGGGAATGACCCCTTACGCACTTAGCAAAGCATTTAAACAGGTAGCAGGCATCAATTTTATCGATTATGTAACTTACAAACGGATTGAGGCAGCGAAGGAATTGCTGAGAGAAACAGATTTGAAAATGAATGATATCGCGGACCGAGTTGGTTATCAGCACAGCTACTTTAACCGGATTTTTAAGAAGCAGGAAGGAATGACGCCGGGTCAATATCGCGATCAATGGCATCAATAGCAGTGTGCTGAAGATCAGGAAGTCTCTACTTGTCCTCGTTGAAATTTATTCGGTGGATAAGTAGAGCTTTTTTATGAGTACGAAGCCATTCTTCATGCATGGATACACATGATTTCATCTAATTTACAAAAAAAAGTAATTCAGGCAAAAAAGTTCAATCACATGAAAACCCCCGATTTAATAAGCTTCTTAAAACGCTGTAATGACGTTCTTTTCTGCCGAATTGAAGGGCCGGAACAAAAAATGAATGTTGGCGGAAACGCAAAACGTTGGATAAAGTAAGGATCATACATTTTGACAACGCTTTCAAAATGAACGAAGAAAATGGAAAGGAGACGTCTATGAAAAATGATTCGCAGATCCCGGGAATCGTCGGTTACGGCTCTCAAATTCCTACGAAGGCGGACATGAAAAGGAATGCAAGAAAACGATGGCTGTCCCAGCTGAAACGCAACAAATGGTTATACTTGCTGGTCACGCCTGGACTTCTATACTTTCTTGTATTCAAATATGCGCCGATGTGGGGAATCGTCATTGCCTTTCAGGATTATCAGCCTTTTCTCGGTATTCGGGAAAGTGAATGGGTTGGATTCGAAAATTTCACGACCTTTTTCCAAAATCCTGATTTCTACAGGCTGCTGCGCAACACCCTGATTCTGGCCGTGTATGATCTCGTATTTTTCTTCCCGGCTCCCATTCTCGTGGCCTTACTTCTCAATGAAATTTCAAAATCCTGGTTTAAACGAACCGTACAAACGTTAGTCTATGTTCCGCATTTTGTATCCATGGTTATTATTGCAAGTATTACGTATGTATTTCTTACGCCTGACGGCGGGGTTCTGTATGAGCTGATCGCCTGGATTACAGGCACGCCCATCGATGTTCTGTCTGATCCGGATGCCTTCAGACCGCTCATTATCGTTCAGATGCTGTGGAAGGAAGTTGGCTGGGGCACGATTATCTTCTTAGCGGCACTCGCTGGTGTAGATACCGAACAGTACGAGGCTGCAATTGTGGATGGCGCGGGACGCTTTCGCCGGATGTGGCATATTACTCTGCCGGCCATCCGTAATGTCATCATCATTCTGCTTATTCTTCGTCTGGGGAACTTCCTTGATACCGGATTTGAGCAAATCTTCCTCATGACCAACTCCCTTAACCGCGATGTTGCCGATGTGTTCGATACTTATGTATACCAGGTCGGTATCACTCAAGGGGCATTCAGTTACAGTACAGCGGTTGGATTATTCAAGTCGGTTGTAGGGATTATCCTCATTCTTGGAGCGAATAAGCTTGCCAAGAAGTTCGGCCACTCCGGCATCTACTAGACAAAATATCGGCCAATAACATGACTCTTGCAAAGGAGGGATAGTAGATGGACAAAAGGTTTAATACGCCGGGCGGACGAGTCTTTGACGTATTCAATTACCTGATTCTCAGCATCTTCGGGATTGTCACGGTGCTTCCGTTTCTATATATTATCGGCAACTCGTTTGCAACGGAAGCCGAAATCACGGCGCGAAACTTCTTTCTCATTCCACATGATATTTCCTTCAGTGCGTATCAGTACATCTTTTCATCATCTACGATTTTTAAGAGCATTGGTAACTCCGTATATATTACGGTTGTGGGAACACTCGTTAATCTGCTGTTCACACTAACCATGGCGTATCCGCTCTCCCGCAAGGATTTTTGGGGACGGAATGTCATCATGAACCTCGTCATCTTCTCCATGCTGTTCGGAGGAGGGATGATTCCAACCTATCTGGTCATTCGAGAGCTGGGTCTTCTGGATACTTACTGGTCCTTGATTCTACCTGGTGCTATCGGTGCCTTTAACCTGATTGTCGTCAAAAACTTTTTTCAGGAGCTGCCTGCAGGACTGGAAGAGGCGGCGCGGATTGACGGCTGTACAGATCTCGGTGTATTTTGGCGCATTGTTCTTCCCCTTTCCAAGCCGGTCATTGCTACGTTTGCGTTGTTTTATGCAGTAGGGCATTGGAATAACTTCTTCTCGGCGCTCTTGTACCTGTCGGACAGTGCCATGTGGCCGCTGCAGGTTATGCTCAGACAGATTGTGCTGCTCTCGCAGGGCACAGCCGGAGATATGGCAAACATGGATCCTAATTTTGTTCAGCCTCCGGAGCAATCCATTAAGATGGCGGTCATCGTCGTCGGTACGATCCCAATTCTGCTGGTTTATCCGTTCCTTCAGAAGCACTTTGCCAAAGGCATGCTGCTTGGTTCAATTAAAGGTTAATCCAAATAAACTATTCAATGGGGGTACTGTTTATGAAACAAGCCAAGAAGTCTGTGAAGCATTCGATCAAAGTTCTAAGCACTTCGTTCCTTGTGGCGGCAATGCTTGCCGCTTGCTCATCCTCGCCGGGCGGTAACGGTGAGCAGGCGCAATCCGGTTCATCCGGAGGAGAAGCCGCAGGCAAATTGGAGCTTGGCATTATGGTACCAAATTTTGAAGCGGAAACGCCGGCTGCCAATAATCCTGTCATTCAGAAGCTGGAGGAGCTGACCAATACGGAGCTGGAATTTCAGTGGGTGCCTAGCAGCTCATATGAAGACAAGTTCAACATTACACTGGCTTCAGGCAAGCTGCCGGACGTCATGGTCGTTCTCGGTAAATCGCCAAGCTTCATCAATGCCTCACGCAACGGTGCCTTCTGGGAACTGGGTCCTTATCTGAAGGACTATCCAAACTTATCTCAAGCGAATGAGATTATTCTGAACAATGCTTCGATAGATGGGAAGACGTATGGAATATATCGTGCACGGGTTTTGGGACGTAACGGTGTTACCATCCGTAAGGATTGGCTGGATAATCTCGGACTCAGCGCACCGACGACTATTGATGAATTTTATAACGTAATGAAGGCCTTCACGGAGAATGATCCGGACGGCAATGGCAAGAAGGATACGTACGGGCTGATTGCAAGTAAATTCAACGGACCTTGGGATATCATGTCGGTGTGGTTTGGTGCACCGAATCGCTGGGGTGAGGATGAGAACGGTCAGCTCGTTCCGGCTCATAAGACACCACAATATTTGGAAGCGCTCAAATTTTTCCGCAAGCTATATGAGGAAGGACTCGTCAACAAGGATTTTGCGGTCATGGATGCAACGAAGATGCCGGATCTTATGGTCAATGGAAAAGGCGGTGTTATGGTCGACGTAGCGGATAACGCTCAGCGGATCGATCAGAAGGTGTTGGAGAAGGATCCAAATGCGACGGGAGCCATCGACGTGCTGCCTGCCATGGTTGGACCTGAAGGGCATCGAGATCTGCCGACCTCGGGATATTCCGGAATGATTGCTATTTCGAAGAGTGTGAAGACAGAAGAAGAATTGAAGGAAGTGCTGACCTTCCTAGACAAGCTGAACGAGGAAGAGCTGCAGATGCTGATGAGTTCAGGCATTGAGGGTACGCACTATGAGAAGAAAGAGGACTATATCGTACCGAGTACGGATAAACAGATTTTGCGCGATTTGAATGGTACGAATCAGATCCTGATGTTCATTCCGGAAACGCGGGGTCTCAGCGTAGAGCAGACACCAGTCCGTCAGAAGGTTGCTGAAATTCAGAAGGCGAATGAAGAGATTGTCATTCCTAACCCAGGCGAGCCTCTAATCTCGGATGTGTATGCCCAAAAAGGACCTCAGCTCGACAACATTATTAATGATGCCCGTACCAAGTTTATTGTCGGCCAGATTGATGAACAAGGACTGCAGGAAGCCTTTGAGCTGTGGGAGGCAAACGGAGGTACGGAATATATCGAGGAAGTAAACAAGCTGTACGCTGAGGTTAAACAGTAAGAGCTCTTCATTAACCAGCAGCATTCATAGATGAGGAGAGCGGGATGTCCCCCTCTCCTTTTCCGCTGATGAACAATTCGAAGGGAAATAATTCCTTACTGAGGAGGTGGCTTTATGTTGGTGTCACAGACGTTCCAGAATCCGGGTAACGAATTCAGAGTACAGCCCTTTTGGTTCTGGAATGGGGAGATGGATGACGAGCAGATTGCATTCCAGATTGCCGAAATGGCGAAGCAAGGTGTTGGCGGTTTTTTTATCTGTGCAAGACAGGGGCTGACCATTCCTTATCTGTCACAGGCTTGGTTTGACAAGGTGAGGTGTGCATTGAGTGAGGCGAAGAAATACGGACTCCATGTGTGGCTGTACGACGAGTATCCTTACCCAAGCGGAATGGCAGGAGGAGAGGTCACTCTCGAAATGCCGGAGGCGAAGCAGCGTACGCTGGAGCATTACACGAGACAGGTCTCCAGTGGGGAAACAGTGTCCTGGACTCTGCCATGGGCGGTAATCTTGTATGCGAAGGCCATTCGCCTGGATGAGTGTGGCAGACGTGTATGGGAAGAAACGATTGATCTTCGCAAATCCATCGGGAACGTTCAGCTGGAGCAGGTCTACCAGGAGACGGGCCTTACCTCCTATAATCGTAAACGGTTTTTCACCTATGAAACGGCATTTCAGCTCGAATGGGATCCTCCCGCAGGAGATTGGGAATTGATCATCTTCATGGAGAAGGAAATGACGGATTTTAAATATTACGGCAATTTTGTAGATCCCATGAATGAAAAGGCGATGAAACGATTCATTGAGCTGACACATGAACGGTATGAGGCAGAATTGGGTGAAGAGTTTGGGGGTGTCATCAAAGGGATATTCACGGATGAAATTGCGCCGCTGGGCCGCATACCGTGGTCATCGCAGCTGCCTGCTTTTTTCAAGTCGCAGAACGGGTATGATCTGTTGGAGCACTTGCCTGCACTGATATGCAGAGATGCAAGAGATGCTGCTCGAATCCGCTACGATTACTTTCAATCGGTTCATCTGCTGCTGAGACAATCGGTGCACAAGCAGGCCCATGATTTCTGTGAGCGGACGGGAATACAGTATGCGGCAGAGGTTCCCTCCGTCCGAATGACGACACAGCTGTACAGTCATCTTCCCGGTGGAGATTCGGCGCACGAGAAGATTGGAAGATCGCTGTCCTATATCCTTGACCGATATGGACTCAAGATGCGGGATAATCCGAAGATGGTCAGCTCTCTAGCAAGACAGCTGGGGAGAAAACGAAATATGATTGAATGCTTCCACAGTGTAGGCTGGTCGATGACATTGCAGGATGCCAAGTGGATGATCGACCGAATGGCGGCACTGGGTACGAATTTTTATAATTTTCATGCCTTTTTCTATACCATTGGCGGTCTTGCGAAGCATGATGCTCCCCCATCGCAGTTCGTGCAGAACCCGTATTGGCCTTATTTCCGTGAGCTCGGCGATTATGTGGGTCGAATCAGCTACCTGATGTCAAGGGACATGCAGATATTCGAATCGCGGTGCTGGATCCGACAACCTCTTTCTGGACCTTGATGGGGAATCCGCTGCATGGATTCAGCTATGCAGGAGTCGACGAGGAGGAGATGGAGGAGCTCGAACAGCTTAAGCACGACTGGCTTACTTTGACCACACTTCTGCTTAAGCATCGCCGGGATTATGATCATCTTGACCCGGAGCTGTTAGCAAGCAGCACCGTGGATGATGGTAAGATTCGGATTGGCGAAGCCCGATACGATGTGCTGATATTACCGCCGCTCAACAATCTGGAGGCAGAACCATGGCAGAAGCTATGCTCTTACGTCCAGGCTGGCGGCAAAGTGATCTCCATCGGCAGACTTCCGAATGAAATGATTCAGGCTGCAAGTCCTGGGAAGGAACAGATTGAAGTACTCCTGGATGCGGAGAATGCCCGATTTATCCGTACCGATGAGGGCTTGGAGAAGGCTTTTACCAGAGATGTGCTGCCGCTGCTTGATGAGTGGGCCCCCGAATTCGTCACTTTAGAAATGAAGGAGGACCCGTTAGCAGTACTTCAGCAGATTCGGTGGATATCTGATGATCAGGCGCTTCTGTTTGTAACGAATCAGGAAGGAGAGCTAATCAGAGCAAACCTGCGGATAGATGCGGAGGAATTTAAGGCGAGAGTGGACAGAGGCGATGCCGCAGATGACGCACAAGATCAGCTCTACATTAGGATGAAGCAAATAACGCTGGAGACGGGAGATGACGCTGCACCAGCTATACTTACCCCGCTCTATTCGGAAACAGGCAATGTGACCGGGTATGAACGATCGATCGAGCTGGCTCCTTACGAAGCACAAGCTTATCTGATCGAACGGAGTCCTAAGCCAGAGGCAATTTCTACTCAGACAGTGAAAGCCGTGAAGGAATCGAGTCGATGCTGTCAGGAAGTGTTGATTCCTTTATCTTGAGCCTGGGAGCTGAAGGCTGCTGAGGAGAATAAATTGAGACTTGGCGAATTCTCTTTGACTGTCATGGATGCGGATGGCAAGGTACATCTCCGTGGCGCCCAAGTTACGGCCAAACCCTTCATTGACCAGGTTGCTGAATGGGGCAGCGAAGGGCTGCCTATCAGGTTTGAACAAGTATTCGGGACACCGAAAAAGGCTCAGCTGGCCTATCCTTTGTACGCTCGATATGTTACTGAATTTGATTGCCGTACGAAGCTGAGACAGGCGCTGCTCTTTTTCGATCGACATGCCATTTCGGGTGAGTACACTCTTGATGTAAATGGAAGACGGCTTACAGGGGACGAGTTTAGGTCCGTCAATATTACCGATCACAATAATATCGCTGCGAGCATCGGGGCTTATCTCTATGAAGGCGTCAATAAGATTGTGGTTGAGGTTCGGATCGAGAATGACCACGACGGGCTTCTGGATCCTTTGATGCTCTCGGGCAGCTTTGGTGTTTATTACGTGGGTGAACAGCTTTTGCTTCAGGATATACCAGACCAGACCGCCATTCTCCAGCCGGAGCCTGTAGAGGGGTATCCGCATTATGCGGGCACCATGCGTTATCGCCGTACCTTTATGTACTCAGCTCCAGTCATTCAGAACACGGATAAATTCGAGCTTACCTTCGACGATTTCCGGATTCAGGATGTGGTCGAGCTCCGTGTAAATGGCCATTCACTCGGTGTAAGAGCATGGTCGCCGTATCAGTGGACCGGAAGCACCTCCATTCTGAAGGATGGGGAGAATGAGATCGAAGTGAGTGTGACGGGAACGCTGATCGGACTGCTTGAAGGAGCTTATTTTGATCAGAAAGAGCATGCGCTCAGAAACGTGAAGGAACGTTATCGCAAGCCAAAATCGCTGTCTAAGGAGAGAATTTGATATGAGCAAAAAAACGTATGTACTTGTCGGTACGGGCGGAAGAGCTGGATTTTTCTATACGGCACTGGCCAAAGATTTTCGGGAGCAGTCGGAGCTGCTGGCATTTTGCGATACGAATCAGACACGGATGAATTACGCGAATCAAATATTAACCGAGCAGTGCGGATATCACGAGGTTCCTACCTACAAGGATCATCAGTTTGACGAAATGATTGAGGCGCACAAGCCGGACTATGTCATCGTCACGAGTATTGACCGGACACATCATCGTTATATCATTCGAGCCATGGAGCTTGGCTGCGACGTCATTACAGAGAAGCCGATGACGGTTGACGAAGAGAAGTGCCAGGAGATACTCGATGCGGTGGAGAAGACCGGACGAAACGTGAGAGTGACCTTCAACTACCGCTATGCTCCTCATCATACCAAAGCTCGTGAGCTTATTATGAACGGTACGATCGGAGATGTGCATTCTGTACATTTTGAATGGCTGCTGAACACTCAGCATGGGGCCGACTATTTCCGCAGATGGCACCGGGATAAGCGAAACAGCGGAGGTCTGCTGGTACATAAATCAACACACCACTTTGACCTCGTCAATTTCTGGATTGGCTCGCAGCCAGAGACTGTATTTGCCTTTGGGGATCTGCTCTTCTATGGCAAGGAAAATGCCGAGAGACGCGGTGAGCGTCATGACTATCCAAGAGCGACGGGGCATGCGAAAGCCAAGGAGGACCCGTTTGCGCTGCACCTGGATCAAAGCGAGGGACTGAAGGCCATGTATTTCGATGCTGAGCACGAGGACGGCTATCAGCGTGATCAGAATGTGTTCGGAGACGGAATCAGTATAGAAGACACGATGGGCGTTCTCGTTAAATACAAGAACCGTGCTGTGCTGACGTATTCCTTAAATGCTTACATGCCGTGGGAAGGATACCGAATTGCCTTTAATGGCAGCAAAGGCCGGATCGAGATGAACATCGTTGAGCAGTCCTATGTGAATGCCGGTGGTGACAGAGCCATAGAAGGTGCCCTTCAGGGACATAACATTACCGTGTATCCCATGTTTGATGCCCCTTATCGTGTCGAGGTAGAGGAAGGCGAAGGAGGCCATGGCGGTGGTGACCCGGTGCTGCTTAACGATCTGTTCGGAGAGCCAGTGGAGGATCCGTTTCATCGTGCAGCCAATCACGTAGACGGGGCAAGGTCCATTCTGACAGGTATTGCGGCGAATAGAGCGATACGCACAGGGCTGCCTGTTCAGATCAAAGATCTCGTTAAGTTCTATAACTGATCCCTGTGATCAACTCGTGCAGCTAATCTATATCGGTATAAAGGAGCGGATAAGATGCGTTATTTTCACGAAAATGAGTCCATTGCAAGTCGCAACCACGATGCGATAGAGGATGTATTGTCCACCATTGCGCAGCGTTATATCGGTGATAATCCGAAGCAGTCCTTCTTGTTCAGGGCATATAATGAAGCAGGCTTTAACCGACTGCCTGACTATAGATATGAGATGAATCTGAATGATCGTCTGCCGGATGCACCGTCAGGAAGCTATGCCTTTATCTGGGGGAAGCTGTGGAGTCCGAATCTGAATGAAACCAAGCTGAATATGAGCCTGAGCTGCTATAGCCCGGTAACCATATACGTGAATGGGGAACTGTTCTTCAAATCAGATCTTCATCAGGAGCTGTTTCCCGACAGACGCTGGCCGCTTGCTGTTCCCGTTCAGTATGGCTGGAATGATATTGTGCTTCAGTTCGTGAAGACCGATGTCGGCTTTGGGGGTGTGTTTGGTACAGGCTCTTTTAAAAATTTCCCACTGCACTTCATCAATCCGAGCGCTGATCGAAACGATCAGGAGGGATGGATGTACTCGGAGTTTTTTACCAATCCGGAGCAGAAGCTGCCTAGACTTGGAATGAAGGAGAAGGACACAGATCTTATCTGGTATCCTCGCCACAGCTGGACCAGGGAGGAGCTGGATCAGGGGGTATTCGGCAGAATTTATGGGCTGGAGCCATTGCAGACGGCTTATGCATGGAGCACCTTCCACGTCAAGCAGCCCGAGGGCAAGCCGGTGCGGATTAAGGGACGTCATGATGGAGCGCTATCGCTATATGTCGACGACGAAGAAGTCTATGCTTCAAGTGCTTCCGGTGAGATCGACCTGAAGCTTCCGCGGATATTCGGAGCGCATCAGCTCATCGCCAAAGGGACCAACACAGAGGACGCGGCTGCAAGGTGGGGATTTGAGCTCAAGGACTTCGGACGTAACAGCGGAGTAAGCTGGCATTCACCTTATTCGGTGGCAGGCAGCCAGGATTCATGGCTGTATTTAGGGCCTTTTGATCCTTCAAATGAGCCGCAGCTGAGCACCGTTCAAGAAGTGAACCGAATCCATGGTGACGATTCTAGAGGTGTATACTACCGGCTCGATTTTCCGAATACGGTCATTCGGCCTTATCTAGAGAGCACGCATTATGGGAAATGGAACTATCCACTGGGTGTGACGCTGCTTGGATTGATGCAGACCGGGCTGGAGCTCGGCGAGGAAGCGTATGTCCGTTATGCGGTAGAGCATATTTCGCTCAGCACGTCATTTGATAAGTATGGATTATGGGACAGAGCGACTTATGGTGCAGCAGGAATTAATAATCAGCTGTCCGCTATAGATAGTCTTGATGACTGCGGATCCTTTGGAGCAACGATGCTGTTTGCCATGGAGCAGGCTTCTATTCCGGGCGGCAGGGACACGGCGGATCGGATTGCCAAGTACATGAGAGAAGATCAGGAGCGTCTGCCGGACGGAGCTTTTTTCCGAAGAAGAGGAGCTGCAGAGATGAGACAGGAGACGATGTGGTGTGATGATCTATACATGAGCACTCCGTTTCTGACGCGGTACGCCAAGCTGACTGGTGACAGCACCTATCTTGAGGATGCCGTTCAGCAGTTTCTGTTGTTCAAGCAATATCTCTATATTCCAGAACTGAAGATCATGTCACATGTTTATGACTTTGTCAGAGGCAGTGCTACAGGTATCCCATGGGGAAGAGGCAATGGCTGGGTGCTGTTTTCACTGACAGAGCTGCTGACGATGCTGCCTGATACACACGAGAAGCGGCCTGAGCTGCTTGGCTTCTACCGTGACTTATGTGAAGGATATGTTGCGCTGCAGGGAGAAAACGGTCTATGGCATCAGGTACTGAACCGCCCAGACAGCTATGAGGAGAGCTCCTGTACTTCAATGTTTATATACGCTTACGCCAAGGGCATTCGTTCTGGCTGGCTGGAGGATACAGGCAAGTATGTGGATTCCGTGTTAAGGGGCTGGGAGGGTCTCACCCGGATCGCTATCGACTACAAAGGCAACATTTATGGGGTCTGCAGAGGTTCAGGATATTCCTTCACGGCTTCTTACTACAAGGATGATCTCGGTTGGAACCTGAATGATACCCACGGAATCGGCATTGTACTGCTTGCAGGGGTAGAAGCTCTGAGAATGCAGGTGGCCCTCCGAGAGAGTGCAGATACAGATGCTTTTGCAGTGTCAGCACAGCATTAATTTATTTTGGATATTGCTAAAGGGTATAATCAAGGGCTGGAGATGCTGAACGCATGTCCGGCTCTTTTTTTCTGTGAAAACATTGTAAATGAGAACGGTTATCATTAGAATTAGATTTGAGTTTTAAAAAATAGATATGTATGTTCACGACATGGAGGTGATCGAATGAACATGAGTGAATATATCCACTTATGGGGGAAGGCCTCTGTCCGTGTTCTCGATGTGCGTCACATCGTTATGGAGGCTGGAGAATCGTTGTCAGCGTACAGCATGCCAGCAAAATGTTTTATATATGTCATTCGTGGAAACGCACAATTGAAGCTGGATGGACAGGAGCATGCGGCTGTTCCGTTTTACATCATACATAGTTTCAAAGGAATGATCTTAAATATTCCCAGGCTGTCTGAACCATTTGAATATCAAATTGTATTCTATAAGCCTTTTGATATGTTGTCCCGATCCAGAGAGCGTCTTGGTCTGTTGGAGAAGCGAAATTCATATGACATTCATTATGTACTTCAACCTGCCAGACCCGTGTTTATCAAGGAATTATTTACAGATATGCACAGAAGCTGGATCAGTGATGACCGATTAAAGGGTGTAATTGTACAGTCCTTGTTTCTAGGGCTGGTTTATGAACTGCTTAAGCAGCTTGAGCAGGAAGGAACGGCTGTAACGGTCCCGGATCTTACATCGCAGGCGATAGGGTATATGGACAATCATTACATGCGTCCGATCAGTGTATCTTCTGTTGCTGATGCGCTAGACTGCTCGCCAAGGCATTTATCCAGACTGTTTCAGAAAAGCGGTCTTGGAGAGACGCCTTCTGATTATTTGGCTCGACTTAGGCTGGAGAAGTCAGGGGAATTGTTAAGGGATACGAGTCTGACCTTACAGGAGATTGCAGTAAATGTAGGTTATCAGGATGGGTACTATTTTAGCCGGATGTTTAAAAAGTATACTGGCGTTTCTCCGATGGAATACCGTAAAGAGCCATTCCAGATGATCCAGATGAAGGAGAAGGGTCCTAAAATGTCATTTGGCAGGTCCGAATATTCCATTGCCGCTAACAAGCTGCGTCGCTATATTGATAATAATAATCATTATTATCAAGACGGGGGTTACACCATGAATAAAAGCAATGTTAAAAAATCAACAGCAATTATGCTGTTTATCAGTCTCAGCATTTTTCTTGCCGCATGCGGAGGTGCATCAGGAACTACAGTAATCCATAATTCTTCTCATACTGCTGCGAATGGGACAGAGGCATTAGCATCGGAAGGAACAGCTCGAATCATACAGCATGACCTTGGGGAAACAAATGTACCTGAGTCTCCGGAGCGGATCGTTGTTCTTGAACAGGGCTTTGCCCAAATTGTTGCTGCTCTTGAGGTTAAGCCGATTGGGGTTGCAGATGATAACAAGCCGGAGCGTTTTCCTAAGGATACACTTGAATACATTCAAGGTTATACCTCAGTAGGTACACGTTCTGAGCCCAATTTGGAAGTGATCCGCACACTTGAGCCGGATCTGATCATTGCAGACACAAGCCGGCATTCTGCCATCTATGAACAGCTCTCCGAGATTGCACCTACAATTGTGTTTAAGAATGATACGGCGGACTACGCGCAATCTTTGGCTGCCACTGAGGCAATTGGTGAAGCACTTGGCAAGGGAAGCGAAACACAAGTCCTGATTCAGGAGCATCAGGATGGAATTGAAGAGCTGAGAACACAAATCGATAGGAATAAGACCGTGCTAATGATTACACCCGATGAAGAGGATGGTCAGTCTTTTCAAGTTCGGACGAGCACTTCCTTCCATCCTTCGTTCTTAATAGAGGCTGGGCTACAGTATGCTCTTATGGATGAGGACGAAACGAATCAGCTGATGACGACGGAACAATTGCTTGCAATTGACCCGGATGTCATGTTGATCCTTCTTAATGAAGATGCTACGTCGGTTATTGAAGCACAGGCGGATAATCCATTATGGAACAGCCTGGCAGCGGTTCAGAACAATAACGTTCACGAGGTGGAGCTGGCAACTTGGTCCAGACAGCGCAGTATTGTGTCGCTGAATCAAATTATGGATGAAGCAGCGGATATCTTCTGACGTGATGGTACATCATTTTTCTACCAGAAGATCTTGGTGTATTCCTTTATACTTTGTGCTTATTGTGGTCTTACTCGGTATATTGTTCATAGGCTCTTTAATGATTGGCCCTGCTTTTTTCTCGGCTGAAGTGGTGGGGAGCTATTTGTTTCAATATTCAGAATGGGATAAAAATCACCTGATTCTCCATTTGCTCCGTATGCCGAGAGCGCTCGCGTCGCTGGCTATAGGTGCCAGCCTCGCTGTCTCTGGTTGCATCATGCAGGCAATAACAAGGAACCCGCTTGCTTCTCCGGGCGTATTTGGGGTGAATACTGGAGCATCATTCATGGTTGTTCTATGCATGGTGCTGTTTCCAAGCTTCGGCGGATTAGCGATGGCTGGATTCGGCTTTGCCGGTGGGCTTTTAGCTGTGCTTCTCGTTCTGTTGATGAGCGCGCTCATCAAAGGTGGAAGTGCGACTGTAAGAATGGCATTGATCGGTATGATGATACAAGCTGTCTTGTCCTCTTTAACCCAGGGCTTACTTATATTTAATGAGGAATCTGCTGGTAAAATGATCTTTTGGCTTGCAGGATCGGTGGCAGGAGTTGAGTGGGAGGAACTTAGAATACTGTTGCCTGTCAGTCTGATTTGCCTTCTCATTGCCTTTGCTCTGAGCCGAGCTCTTTCTCTGCTTAGTTTAGGAGAAGAGGTTGCGCAAGGGTTAGGTCAGCGAATATGGCTGCTGCGCATAACGGGAAGTGCTGTTGTTATCATGCTGGCAGGTATTTCAGTAGCAGTATGCGGTCCGATAGGTTTTGTTGGATTGATCGTTCCGCACATTTCCAGATACATGCTGGGTAATAATTATCAAATTGTGCTGCCGTTCTCTGCCCTAATGGGCGCTTGTTTGCTGCTCCTTGCGGATATGGTCGCGAGGCTTGTCAGCTTCCCGGCAGAGACACCGGTAGGAATTATCACAGCTTTGATAGGCGCACCTTATTTTGTGTATTTAGCAAGACGCCAAGCAAGGAGTACTTCATGAATGGATCTATAAGATCGAGAAATAAACTTACCTTTGGGTTTCTATTCATTCTCGTCATCCTCCTGGCTCTCATCAATATTGCCGTGGGTGCGGTATCTGTTACATTCATGGATATCTTGCATGCTTTTACAGGCAAGGGTGACCCCGATGTATCCCACATTATCATCCATTACAGACTGCCGCGTATAATTCTTGCGATTATGGTGGGAGCAGGCCTTGCTGTTTCCGGACTAATATCGCAGGCTATTTTGATGAATCCGATGGCAGCACCGGATACGCTGGGGATCTCAGCAGGATCGGCCTTGGGTGCTGTTGCAACCGTTTTGCTTCTAACTCCCAATATGCACAGCCAAGCTCTTACTGCACTTGCTGCATTTGCTGGGGGCGCAGCAGGCGCACTGCTTGTTTATGTACTTGCATATCAGAAGGGCCTAAACCCTGTGCGGCTTGCTCTTATAGGTGTGGCAGTCAGTGCCTGCGGAAGTACCTGGATTCAGTTGCTGATAACGAAGACTTCGGCGGGTACCAGTACGGTATTGCTGTGGCTGAACGGTTCGCTATGGGGTAGAACCTGGGATCAGGTACTGCAGCTTGCTCCGCTTATCGTTATTTTTATTCCCATGGTCTGGCTGTTCAGCAGAGCTATGGATATTCTTGCCCTCGGAGAGTCTATGTCCAAGGGACTTGGTGTGAGCCTAGAAAAGATGAGACTGATTCTATTGCTGTTGACGGTACTGCTTGCTAGCGGATCGGTTGCTACTGTTGGGATGATTGGTTTTGTAGGATTGGTGAGCCCCCATATTGCGCGTAAACTTGTTTCTGGTGGACATAGGGCATATGTTCCTGCGGCAGCTTTGACGGGCTCAGTCATGCTCCTGCTCTCAGATACGATGGGCAGAGTGCTGCTGCCGCCCATTGAATTTCCTGCGGGTCTTGTAACATCTATAATTGGGGCCCCTTTTTTTGTATTCTTATTGTGGCGGGAATCCCGGAAGCAGGCTCAGGTATAGTATTGACAATAAAGCCTTTCTTCTGTTCGTAACAGAAGAAAGGCTTTATTGATTTTGATAAATAAATGAGCCGCGATTATTTAAAATAACTCCAGCTGCTCCGGTTCTTCCTCCTGCTTCTTCCGGATCACTTCAGATGCCAGCGGCTGCGGTGTCATGCCGAGCATGGTCATGAGCTGCTTAGCGTTTGCTGCGGCATCTCCGCCGGAGTTGTTATTGAACACGACGCAAATCTCCTGACTTTGCTTCTCTAGTTGATCCAGTCGTTCCTTCCATTCAGAGAGCTCCTCCTCATTGTATCGATAGAGATATCTTACCTCCCGCCAATTTGGAGCTCCGCTCTGATGCCAGCCGGATGCGTTCCGCCCATGGAATCGCACGATGCTGAGATCTGCATCTGTCGCGCTCAGTACGGTCGGGATGGAGCCTTGCCCTGCGTTCGGTTCGTCGCAGATGCTGTGGATCCAGCCTTCTTTTTTCATAAAAGCGAGTGTTCTATGCATCATCTCACCTTCAAACCAGCTGCGGTGTCTGAATTCTAGTGCACAAGGAATATGCTGCATGCGCTCCTTGATACTGCGAAGTGTACCTACGTTCTCTCGATTACAATCAAACCAAGGCGGAAACTGGAACAATACGGCTTTCATTTTACCTTTCTCGACCATGGGGGCAAGCGACTCCATAAAAGCGGCATACATGGTGTCTGTATCCGGGAAATAGGGCTTACCGCGCAGGTGACCGGTCATGCCTTGATAGGCCTTGACAATGAAGGAGAATTGATCAGGCGTTTCCTCCGTCCATCTTGCCATTCTCTCCGCCGGCTGCACTGCATAGAAGGAGCTGTCGACTTCTACCACCGGAAAATGGGCACTATATTCGATCAGCTTGTCCTTCGGCTTCGTACCGGGCAAATATAAGTCGTCATGGTCTCCCCAGCCGGTCAGACCGATGTTAATCATCGGACATCCCTCCTTCATTAAGGGTAGTACTTATTATTAAGCTGTATTGGGTCATTATAAATCATGATTTCTACCATGTTCAAACCGGTCGATTATGGAGTATCCTTTAGAATGACGTCATAGGAAGGAGGCCATTCATGAAACTGCCGGAATGGACACATCACGAACAAGAAGGAATTATCCAGGTCAAGATCACGATGTCATTCCCGCTTAGATGGGTGAACAGCTACATACTTCGAGGAGATGACGGAGTTACGATTGTTGATCCAGGGCCGCGCTCCCCTGTAACAGAGGCAGAGTGGGACAAGGTCTGGTCCGAGCTTGCCATTCATCCGAAGCACGATATTAAGCACATTGTGCTGACGCATCATCATCCCGATCACTATGGTCTTTCAGGCTGGATGCAGGAGCAGAGTGGAGCAAGCGTGTGGATGTCGAAGAGGGCGCATACAGAAGCCCAGTATATGTGGGGAGAAGCTGCAGATATCAACGATCAGCTGCCCGATTTTTTCAGAACACACGGCATGACAGAGGAATGGGCACAGCAGCTAAGACCCCATCTAGAGAGCTTTGACAGCGAGGTACTGCCTGCGCCAATGGTTAGTTATATAGAAGATCAACA
Source organism: Paenibacillus urinalis (assembly GCF_028747985.1). Taxonomy (NCBI): domain Bacteria; kingdom Bacillati; phylum Bacillota; class Bacilli; order Caryophanales; family Paenibacillaceae; genus Paenibacillus; species Paenibacillus urinalis. The sequence continues at coordinate 4,406,458 of NZ_CP118108.1, read as the reverse complement.
ATTTAGGATGGCGGGAAGGCAGTTCTCAGTGATCGAAACAGGTGGACATGCACCGGGTCATCTGTCTTTTTATGAAGAAAGCACGGGAATCATCCTCTGTGGAGATGCCGTTCTTCCCCAAATCTCACCGAATGTTAGCCTGCTGCCCGGAAGTGATGAACAGCCGTTGCGCCATTTTATTGAGGGACTGCATGAGTTGTCGGGACTGAAGGTGAGCAGAGCCTTTGCGGGACATCGCCATCCTTTCACTGGCTTTGAGAGTCGTATTCAAGGACTGCTGAAGCATCATGAGGAACGTCTGGATGAGATGGAAGGGATGCTGCAGGAGGGGGAGAAGACGGCTTTTGAGGTCTGTGTGAAGCTGTTCGGGACGAAGTTTGGTATTCATCAAATGCGGTTTGCTATGGCAGAGACATTGGCGCATTTGGATGAATTGGTACGGCAGGGCAGGGCTGTCATGAAACTGCCAGAGTCGAGAGAGCGAATAGTGAAGTTTACACGAAGATGACTTCGAATCATTCGGATGGTAATTTGCTAGCATACACGTCAAAAAAGGTACCGATCACGGGTGAACGGTACCTTTTTTGTTTCATACATATTCTCCGCCTGCTAATCTTATAATTCCTCTTCGGCATCATCTTTAACAGGCTCATCTCCAAGTTCAGCTTCGCGTTCAGCCTGTTTCCGATGGGCAATCCGGCTGCTGGCGGATGCGGCAACTGCACCGACAATGTCATCCAGAAAGGTGTGGATATGCTGATCTGATTTATCATTCAGCCGCACGAGCACTCCAGGCTTCAATTTATCTACATATCCATAGTTCGTAAATCCAATGCTTCCGTACACGTTCACGATAGAGAACGCCAGGATCTCATCGACCCCGTACAGGCCTTCATCGTATCGTATCATATCCTGCAAAGGCTGAATCAGCTTGCCCTCTTCGGCGAGCAGGTCCAGCTGTATACCGGTTAGAACCGCATTCTGTACCTCGCGTTTACTGAGCACCTGCTCCACGTTATGTATGCATTCTTCCATTGTTAGATCAGGATAATAGTCCTTCTGCAGCAGCATGACCAGCTCTGCGATCTCAGGAATTTTAACGCCTCTTTTTTCGAGCCACTCCCAGGTGGCCTCCGCTACTTTTCTGCTGTTCAGACTGTAAGGGATTTTCTCCATTGGTATCTAACCGCTCCTCTTCATGTCAATTTAGTAAGTTCTAAATTAACATAACCGATTTTGGACTTTTTGATTTCAGTAGATCATGTTAAGGCATTTTTTCTATTAGAGCTCGTATACATAGTAGTACAAACTGTACAAAATTGTTAGGAGGACTTTTCACATGAGCCGTTTCCATCGCAAGGTTAAAATGATATCTGCAGCAGGGCTGCTTACCGTTCCTGTGCTGCTCACCGGATGCAGTATCCTCTCTTCTCAAACATCCGAAAGTGTTGATGCCCCCCCGCCGATCCTTGAGTCTGCCATGATTCAGGCTGCAGAAGGCAACGGAGAGATGGTTCAGACGGAGCAGATGACGGTATATCTGAAAGATCAGAATGGACTGCTTGCTCCGGTTTCAATGTCACTTCCGGCTCTCCCAGATCTTACTTTTGTGGAATCCTCACTTGCAGCACTTGTCTCGGGCGGTGCTTACTCGGGATACATGCCTGATGGCTTTACGGGCGTGCTTCCTCAAGGAACCGAAGTGATGGATGTGACGGTTACACCGGAGGAGAAGCTGGCCGTTGTTGAATTCAACTCCAAATTCACGGAATACATGCCAGAGGAAGAGCGTCAAATTATGGAGGCGGTGACCTGGACCCTTACCGGAAATCCGGATATTCAGAACGTACAGCTCTGGGTAGATGGCAAAAAACTGAATGAGATGCCCGTGAATGGAACGCCGATGGCTCAATCGCTCACACGTGGAATAGGCATCAATTTGGATCTGGGTAATCATTTGAGCACGAATTCGAGTCCGGTCACCGTGTATTTCTCTGATGAATCGCCTGCAGGGGAACAGTATTATGTACCGGTAACAAGACTGGTTGAGCCGAGCACGAATCGTGTGGAGTCCGCATTATCTGAGCTGATTAAAGGTCCTGAAAGTGAAGGGCTCGAGATGGTGCTGACCACGGCAACATTGCTGGAGTCGGTTGTCACTGGCGAGGATGGAACAGTCTCGGTAGCGCTGAAAGACGAGATGTTTACAGAAGGCGACCCGATCCCGACAGAGCTGCTTCAATCGGTTGTCTTAACGGTGGCGGATAATTCAGGCAATGCTGATACGAAGGTGCAAATTACGTTTAATGATCAGCAAACGGTGATAGGTACAGATGAACAGAACTATGGCGAGCCTGTGACGAAACCGGAATATATTAATGAGATCGGTATCTAAGGAATCGCATTTGTAAAGGGTGCTTTTACAAAAGCATTTTGGTAGAATGATAAGGACTAATACAGGACGCTTAAGACGTAGGAGGCAATATCATGAGATCTAACGGACGTACCAGCGAACAGCTGCGACCGATCACAATGACAGTGGGTACCAACAAATTTGCGGAAGGCTCCGTATTCATAGAAGTAGGAGATACCAAAGTCATATGTACAGCTACAGTAGACGAGAAGGTGCCCCATTTCATGAAAGGACAAGGCAAGGGCTGGGTGACAGCCGAGTACTCCATGCTTCCTAGAGCAACACAGACTCGGAATCAACGCGAGGCAGCTCGCGGCAAGCTAAGTGGACGTACGATGGAAATTCAGCGCCTGATTGGACGCGCATTAAGATCCGTCGTTGACCTGCATGCGCTTGGAGAGCGTACGATTACTTTAGACTGTGATGTCATTCAGGCAGATGGAGGAACCCGTACAACCTCGATTACCGGTTCATTTGTCGCCATGGCGATTGCGATGGACAAATTAGCACAGCAGCACCGGCTGCCGGTGTTTCCTATTACAGATTTTCTGGCTTCTGTCAGTGTCGGTGTTGTTCAGGACAAGGCACTGCTTGACCTTAACTATGAGGAAGACTCCAAAGCCAAAGTGGATATGAATATCGTGATGACCGGAAGCGGAGAATTCGTAGAGCTGCAAGGGACCGGGGAAGACAGACCCTTCAGCCGCAAAGAGCTGGATGAACTGCTCAGCCTTGGCGAGCACGGTATTCTTCAGATGATCGAGAAGCAGAAGGAAGTGCTGGGACCCATTGCGCTTAAGATCGGTTCCCGTAAGATTGGGGAGGCTTAATCGACAGCATGAACAATTTGGACAGCCCAGTCATTATCGTCGCTACCAAAAACAAAGGAAAAGTTCGTGAGTTTGCCCACGCTTTTGCCCGGATTGGCAAAGAGGTCAAGAGCATGTACGATTACCCGGATGTTCCTGATGTGGTGGAGGATGGCACGACATTTGCCGAGAATGCATGGAAAAAGGCGAAAACCGTAGGCGATACCCTTGGCCTGCCTGTTCTCGCCGATGATTCCGGATTATGCGTGGATCTTCTGGATGGCGCCCCAGGCGTATACTCGGCACGGTATGCCGGCGAAGGCGCTGCCGACGCGGATAATAATGAGAAGCTGCTAAGCGAGCTTGAATCACGCAAGCTGGGAGAGGATACGGAGCAGCCGCTCCTTAGCCCTGCCCGGTTTGTCTGTTCACTCGTGCTGTATGATCCGGCAACGGGAGAGAAGCTGGAATCCTATGGTACAGTTGAGGGCTTCATCACTTCCGAAACCGCCGGATGCGGCGGTTTCGGTTATGATCCGCTCTTCTATCTTCCAAGCTATGAGAAGACCATGGCGGAGCTCAGCATGGATCAGAAGCAAGCAATCAGCCATCGCGGAGCAGCGCTTCGGGACTTAATGACCAAGCTCGGCGGTTAATACCCGATTATGATCGTCATATACTTCAAAGAGACCTGCTGTTAACAGCAGGTCTCTTTGTGCTTGCCGGGTGCTTACACTTACCGAATAGACACTTTATAAGTCTTTAACCAGTTGTTTACCTGAGTCAGGTAAGCAAATAACTGAGGTCCGGACATCAGCTGGCCAAACCAAGGATTATTGGAAGAAGCCTCTTTGGAGGCTGCAATTTCCTTGATTTTCTTAACATCCAGCAGGGGCAGCACTGGAGATGAGGGATCATCCAGCACATCCAGCAGTTGCTGCCGAACGCTCTCTAGATAAGCGGGATTATGCGTCTTTGGATAAGGACTTTTTTTGCGATAGAGCACGTCATCAGGCAGGATACCTTCCAATGCCTTACGCAGAATTCCTTTTTCCCGATTGCCTGTAATCTTAAGCTCCCAAGGAATGTTAAATACATATTCCACAAGCCTATGATCGCAATAAGGAACTCGGACTTCGAGCCCGACCCCCATACTCATCCGGTCCTTGCGGTCAAGCAGAGTGGGCATGAACCGAGTGATATTAAGATAAGACATGACACGCATCTGTGCTGCTTTGCCGGTCTCTCCAGCGAGAAGAGGAGTCTCTGCCACCGCATCTGAATAACGGTCATTCAAGTATTCAAGCGGACGCGTCCATTCTGAGATATCCGGGGACAGGAGACTCGCTCTCATCTTCGGGGCGACAGCCCAAGGGAATGTACCCGAGTTCAGCATTTCGTCGCGGTGAAACCATGGATATCCGCCGAATACTTCGTCAGCAGCTTCACCCGATATGGCAACGGTCGCCTTCTTTTTGATTTCCCGGCAAAATAAATAAAGCGACGAATCGACATCCGTCATCCCCGGTAAATCTCGGGCGAGCGTAGATGCGTTCAAGGCTTCCACAACCTCCGCCGTATCAAACTCCATAAAATGATGATTCGTCTTCAGCTCATCGACCATTCGCTGGATATAAGGAGCATCTGAATTGGGCTGGAAGGAGTGGGCTTTAAAATGCTTGTCGTTATCTACATAATCGACAGAGAAGGTGTCAATATTCCCTTGCCCGTTTCTCTTGTAGTACGCTACGGCCAAGGCAGACAAGGCGCTGGAATCCAATCCCCCGGATAGTAAGGAGCCTAACGGTACATCCGAAGCAAGCTGTCGTTCAAGGGTGTCAATGAGCAGACTTCTAACCTGTGCCGCCGTAGCATCCACATCGTCTTCATGAGGCTGGCTGACGAGCTTCCAATAGGCGTAAGAACGGAATCCATTTCTGTTAAAAGTGGCTGCATGCCCGGCGCGAAGCTCCTTCATTGAGGAATATACGCCATGACCTGGTGTTCTTGCCGGTCCAATGATGAATACTTCAGCCAAGCCCTCAGGTCCCACGACCGCTTCGACCGCTGGATGCAGCAGCAGTGCCTTGGGCTCCGAGCCGAACACGAGCAAATCTCCCTGATCACTATAGAATAGAGGCTTTACTCCAAGCCGGTCTCTGGCCATGAATATATGCTCGCGTCCGCTATCCCAAATGACAAAGGCAAATATCCCATTAAATCGTTCAACACATTCAGGTCCCCATTCCGCATAGCTGGCAAGCAGCACCTCGGTGTCACAATTGGTTTTGAAATGATGTCCACGGTTCTCCAGCTCTTTTTTGAGCTCAGGTGCATTGTACAGCTCTCCATTATAAACAACGGTATATTGCGTATCTCCATGATTCATGATCATCGGCTGGGCCCCATTCTCCGGGTCCATAACACTCAGTCTGCGATGGCCAAAGGCACAAGGATTCGAGATCCAGGTTCCGCCGGCATCGGGTCCGCGATTTGACATACTTTCCGTCATGCGGACAAGCAGTTCTGATTCTTGGGTAAGATCACGATTCCATTGTATAAATCCTGTTATACCGCACATGACTGTTCATCCTTTCTTTTACGTAACTTCTCAGAGGCTCATATAACAGCGTGTGGAGAGCGGTCATGCCTCATCCCCTTTTTTCTACACGAGCAGTACTAGCAAATATATGCCGAAATTAGGCATAAAATGTCTGTCCACATCCGAAACTATAAGAGGCGAGCATATTAGGGTTGGGAGCGATGAATTTTGACAAGAAGCCTGTATTTTGTTTCTGTTGGCGGACGTTCTGTTCTGAACGATCAGCAGGCAGCATCCTACGAATGGGTGATTGAGGCGACGCCAGAGCAAGCAGATTATTTGAGAGGGCTCCTTAGCTTGATGCAGGAAAAAGAAGAAGAGGCCTTCCCGGGTTATATCTTCCCTTGGCCGGACACCGAAGAGGCCTCCGTCAACTCGTTATATGAGGAAGCACTTCAGAACGTGTATAACGAGATTTATCAGCTGGGTACGCGCGAAACTCGCAGTCACTTGGCGCAATATGGGGTTGTCCGTCACAGTATTAACGGGAATGAATGAACGTAACTTGATTAACCTAACATAAGAACAGGAGATGGGCTCATGTATGTGATTCAAAATGCCAAAATTACGAATACCACGGAATTAAATGGGGTGCCTTGTGTGGAAGTAGCGGTGGAGCCGGGACAGGCGGGAGATCCTTCATTGCTTGTATATGTGGCTCAGAATGCGAATGGAGCAGGACTTGATCTGCACAGAGTCGTGCGTAATCATCATGATTTGGCTCTGGATTGGTACAATGATAATCAAAATGCAGCGTTTGAGGATGCGACAGCAGTTGCGTTTGAGAACAGTCAGGTTGTAACGGCCGAGCAGGAGAAGGGACAGTTCCTCCAGTCCTTATTGAATTACGGGACGTTAAACCAGGATATTTTGAGTAAATTGCAAAAATAAACATTACACGAGGCTGCAAATGGGATGGTTAACACCAATTTCTTTGCAGTCTTTTTTTGTGATTAGAAAATACTCCGTACATTTATTACACATAATACTTCATGTATCCCGGGGAGGTGAATATGATGGCTTCAAAGTACAAGGTAACGAAGAAATACCGTCACGGTTTGGCAAATGAATTTGCTAGTGAAGTACTTGCGAAGAATAAAAATCACCAGCGGCAACTGAACAGAGCACGTTTAGGAAGCAGCAACTAATCCGGGCTGCACACAGGCCTCCATTCTTTCAGTGATGAAAGGATGGAGGCTGTCTATTATAAAAATAAGTGCTCATCTTGAGGCTCAATACGGGATATTGCAGAGGAATACATATCACGAAATAGGCTTGAACATGATTTTATACCTATACAGCAGGGTAAACGCATAAGGAAGGATACAGGAGCAGCAGTTCAGATTAATTACAGATTGAAGGTGAACGACATATGAACGATATCGATATTCGGAGCAGAGAACAGGATTTGCACAATCTAACCCTCAGTATAGAGGACGCTGTCAGGCGCGGCAGCATAGAAGAGATGCACGATGAATTTGAAGAGTGGGAAGCATATGACCTGGCCACCATCTATTTAGCATTAAATGAAGCTTACCGGCCTCGATTTATGGATGCGCTGGATACGGAGCTATTAGCTGACATGCTGAGCGAGCTTGAGCCCGAAGTAGAAATTGAAGCTTTATATATTCTGAGTAAGGATCGCGCAGCTCAGGTGCTGAATCGAATGGATAACGACGATTTGGCCGATTTGATGGGCGAGATGACAGATGAAGTTAGAGAGTACATGCTCTCAATCATGGAGGCTTCTGAGCGGGAGACCGTAAGGGAGCTAATGAATTATGGACCGGAGACAGCCGGCGGTATCATGACCAACCGTTATGTATGGTTCTATGCCAAATATACGGTTCGTGAGGCAGTGGAAAAGGTGAAGCATTTTGCAGACCTAACCAACGATGTACAGGATCTCTATGTATTAGATGAAAACAAAGAAGTTATAGGACTCACCACCTATAGAGATCTTGTGCTTGCTTCAGATACAGAGCTTATCGAACATTTGATGAGAGAAAATGTGGTCAAGGTATCAGCGGACATGGACCAGGAGGCCGTCGCGCACTTATTCGAACAATATGATCTCGTGTCGATCCCGGTTGAGGATACCGCAGGCAAATTGATTGGAGTGGTTACGTTTGACGACGTGCTGGACGTCTTGAGGGAGGAAGCGAACGAGGATATTAACAAGCTGGCGGGTACTGATAAAACGATTGATTTTAACACACATTTCTTGACGGCGGCCAAAAGAAGACTTCCTTGGCTAATTATGCTGTTATTCCTTGGGCTGCTATCTGGAAGTATTATAAGCATATTTCAGGGGACGCTCAGTCAAGTGGTGGCACTTACATTCTTCATGCCGATGATCGCAGGAATGACCGGGAATACGGGCACACAATCACTTGCGGTCGTGATTCGAGGGCTGACACCACAGAACAAAATGAGCGGAGGAGCCATATTACGTTTATTATGGAGAGAGCTTAGAGTCGGATTTACGATTGGGGCCGTTTGTGGAATCAGCGTAGCGCTTGTGGCGGGAATTTGGCAGAGCAGCTTTGCTCTAGGTGCTGTTATCGGCTTCTCTCTGATCCTAACCATTGTGATTGGTACGATGGCTGGGACGATTATTCCTATTCTGCTGCATAAGCTGAAGATCGATCCGGCAGTTGCATCGGGCCCTCTTATTACGACGTTGAACGATTTATTTTCTTTGACGGTGTATTTTGGTACGGCCACGTTGTTTATTTCATATCTGGTATAAGTCAATCATTCAGATGACATAAATAAAAACCAGCCCGAGAGGCTGGTTTTACTGTGAACGGCATTGGCTTAATCGTTGTTATGCTGCTTCTCTTAATGATTTAATCCCCTGATAAATGTTATAAATAAACGAACCGAAATAGATGACAAAAAACACAATGATATATCCTAGAATCGAGGCAGGATGGTCTGCGGTGAACAGAAAGTAGAGCAGTGGAATCGCTGCAATGAAAGGGAATACATGTGAGAATAATGCGCGTTTCGCATGTTTAGTTATGTAATCATCCTTGGCTACAATCCATACAATTAATGGAAATAGAAAGGGGGCAAAAAAGATACTGAAATAACTAAGGGAAGATAACAGCTGTCGCATGAAATAACGCTCCTTTTGAATTTTCCTAATATTTAAATCATATTACCCTTCATCGCATGTGATGATACATAAAAAATACTTTGACAAATACAGATTATACGATATAATAAATATCGCACTGTGAAAATAAGTACATATCTTGTCCCAGTAGCTCAGCAGGATAGAGCAACGGCCTTCTAAGCCGTCGGTCGGGGGTTCGAATCCCTCCTGGGACGTAAAAAAGAGAGACAACCGAAAGGGTGTCTCTTTTTTGCGTCCGCGGGGATGAGAACCCCAAATGGGGGTTCGTCGGAGCATAGGCATCGATAGCAATCGCATCGCAGTCAGCCGTAAGGCTGTACCCCGACTGGGACGGTGAGAGACAACCGAAAGGGTGTCTCTTTTTTGCGTCCGTGGGGATGAGATCCCCAAATGGGGGTTCGTCGGAGCATAGGCATCGATAGCAATCGCATCGCAGTCAGCCGTAAGGCTGTACCCCGAGTGGGACGATGAGAGACATCCGAAAGGGTGTCTCTTTTTTGCGTCCATGGGGATGAGAACCCCAAATGGGGGTTCGTCGGAGCGTAGGCATCGATAGCATCCGCAGGCTTAACTAAATAAAAAAACAGTTAACGCTTGCTATCGTCACATATATATGATACGATATATCTCGCGCTTGAATTTGTCCCAGTAGCTCAGCTGGATAGAGCAACGGCCTTCTAAGCCGTCGGTCGGGGGTTCGAATCCCTCCTGGGACGTAAAAAAAGAGAGACATCCGAAAGGGTGTCTCTTTTTTGCGTCCATAGGGATGAGAACCCCAAATGGGGGTTCGTCGAAGCATAGACATCGATAGCAATCGCATCGCAGTCAGCCGAGAGGCTGTACCCCGAGTGGGACGATGAGAGACATCCGAAAGGGTGTCTCTTTTTTGCGTCCATAGGGATGAGACCCCAAATGGGGGTTCGTCGGAGCATAGGCATCGATAGCAATCGCATCGCAGTCAGCCGAGAGGCTGTACCCCGAGTGGGACGATGAGAGACATCCGAAAGGGTGCTCTTTTTTGCTTCCGTAGTGATGAGACCCCCAAATGGGGGGTTCGTCGAAGCATAGGCATCGATAGCATCCGCATCGCAGTCAGCCGAGAGGCTGTTTTATCTTAACAACATATCGCTGGTCTGAATGAAATAAGCTAAAATATGTTTTTTTTAGACTGAATTCGGTTATGTTAATATATTAGAGCTATACACGGATATGTAGTTTCTATATAATTCAACAAGTCGATTTATAGTTGTCGTTAAACCGGATAGAGAGGAGGCAGTCATAATGAGCGATACGAACTCCCAAACCAAAGAGAAAAATATTGTTCTCTTCCCGAAGACGCTGGATTACTATCAGATTCAGCTTACCGTAATGCTGGAGAATGAGCGCTATTCGGAAGCGATGCGTTTGCTTGAGTTCCTGCTTCAATGCGAAGGGCAGGAGAAACGGAATTATGAAGAATGGGAAGCTTTGCTGGACTGGCTGCGTGCAGCTTTCCCTCAATATATAGATCGTGATCAGAGAGAAGACGGACGAAGTGACGAGGATCTGGAAGAGAGTGAAGAGGATTTTGCTCGTCAAAATGCCCGAAATAAAATGGCGGAAGATGGAGCATATGCGGATAAGCTGCTAAGAACGGTCATGGAAGAGCCGCTGAGCGAGCAGACGATGCTGGCACTGGATCAGCTGGCCTATATCGAAACACCGGGTATTGATCATTCGCTGTGCGAATGGCTTCAGCAGCGTAAGCTGCATCCATTGCTTCAATTTCGAGTGCTGCAGACCTTGCGCAAAAGAGGATCACAGGCAACGGTATCGCTTACACGAGGATCGGAAAAAGTGGAGGTTGAGGTAGAATCTATTCCACTGAAGCCGGATGAATTCCCGTTTCCGATCATTCGAGTGCTGGAGCTCGTAGCAGATCAGACGGAAGTACATGAACCCACCCTGTTTTATTTTGCTCAGGAATTATGGTCCCAATATGTGATGGCTGTATATGGCACAAGCGACTACCGCTCTATGCTTGAAGGCGATGATTCGACACTCGATATATGGGCTGCGGCGCTCCATGCGGCAGTCGCTGAGAGTCTGGGCGGATCACTGGACGAAGAAGAGATTAGAAGGGTCTACGAAATCACGAGTGAAGTCAGATTTAGATTCGAGCAGGCGTACCGATCCATTAAACGATTTGTATCTGGCGGACTGGATGTAAAATAGCCGAAAACTTCCTTTTGACGCCTGCAAGGGTTTACCCTTGAAATTGCATTTAATGTTGTTTATACTAAAATGGTTATTTTGTACGCGCTTGACATGGTTAACATGTGAAATTTGGAGGGGAAAGCATAAATGAAAGCAACTTGGGAAAAAATAGAGAAGAACCTTGGGGTTCTTGAAGTTGAAGTAGAAGCAGATCGTGTAGCTGCTGCTCTCGACAAGGCTTTTAATAAAGTCGTTAAACAGATAAATGTACCTGGATTCCGTAAGGGTAAAGTGCCTCGCTCGATCTTCGAAGCTCGTTTCGGCGTAGAGAGCCTGTACCAAGACGCGATTGATATCCTTCTTCCTGAAGTGTACACGGAAGCTGTTGATCAAACAGAAATCTTCCCTGTTGAACAACCAGAAGTGGACATCGATCAATTCGCAAAAGGTGAAGCTTTCAAGTTTAAAGCAAAAGTTGTCGTTAAACCTGAAGCAAAACTTGGCGAGTACAAAGGACTTGAAGTTCCTAAGGCAAACACAGAAGTTTCCGAAGAAGAACTGAATGCTGAGCTTGAGCGTCTGCAACAACGTCATGCTGAGCTTGTAGTTATCGAAGAAGGTACTGCAGAGTCCGGCGATATCGCGGTAATCGACTACGAAGGTTCTGTTGATGGAGAACTGTTCGACGGTGGACAAGCTGAGCGTTATTCCCTGGAACTGGGTTCTAACACATTCATTCCTGGCTTTGAAGAGCAAGTAATCGGTCTTGCTACTGGCGACAACAAGGATGTTGAAGTGACATTCCCTGAGGAATATCATGCGGCAGAACTTGCTGGCAAGAAAGCCATCTTCAAAGTGAAAGTGCACGAAATCAAACGCAAAGAGCTTCCTGCAATCGACGATGAGTTTGCGAAGGATGTAAGTGAATTCGATACTCTTGCTGAGTACAAAGAAGATCTTACGAAGCAGCTGTCTGAGCGCAAAGCAGAAGAAGCAAAAGCAAACCAAGAAAATGTTGTTGTTGAGAAAGCGGCTGCTAATGCAGAAGTTGAAATTCCACAAGGAATGATTAACAGCGAAGTTCGCAACATGATGCGTGACTTTGACAACCGTCTTCGTCAACAAGGCATGAACCTTGAAATGTTCATGAGCTTCTCCGGTCAAACGGAAGCAGATCTTCAAAACCAAATGAAGGGCGATGCTGAGAAGCGCGTTCGCAACAACCTGGTTCTTGAAGCAATTGGTAAACAAGAGAACATTGAAGTATCCGATGAGGATATTAACGAAGAGCTGAACAATATGGCGACTTCCTTCAAACGTACTCCAGAAGAGATTCGTCAAATTCTCGAAAGCAACGGTTCTTTCGACAGTCTTCGTGAAGAAGTTCTGCTTCGCAAAACGATTGACTTCCTTCTTGCAAACAGCGTAGAAGTTGACGCTCCAGCTGAGGAAGCTGCTGTAGAAGCAACTGAAGAATAAGATTACACATCACGTTAGAAATATAACAGATAAGGCACGTAAGGTATTTTACTAAACGTGCCTTATTTCTTCTCATGAATATCCATTTTATAGTTAAATATATTATTAAATGGTAATAAGTGAGCTGTCGTGATATTTTAACTGTACCTTCCATATACTTGAGTTATAGGTCTTAACTCCATAGGATGGAAGTCCGATTTGCACATACATAAAAAAAATGGTTAAATATGATCAAGCTTTCTCTTTAGCAGCTGCTTGGCTGAGGAGAGCAGTCATAAATGACATTGAACAGGGAACATGATAAAATTAAGACTGTACTTTATTTAACCCTGATTAATGTGGCAGTAAGATTCTATTATGGAGAAGAGGTCGGAACATGAATCTCGTGCCTATGGTTGTTGAACAAACCAATCGCGGTGAACGTTCTTACGATATATATTCAAGACTATTGAAGGATCGTATTATCTTTCTCAGCGGTGCAATAGATGATGATGTGGCCAACAGCGTTATCGCGCAGCTCTTATTCTTGGCTGCAGAGGATCCGGAGAAGGATATCAGCTTATATATCAATTCACCAGGTGGTTCTGTTACTGCGGGGTTGGGTATATATGATACAATGCAATTTATTAAGCCAGACGTTTCAACCATCTGCGTAGGGATGGCTGCCAGCATGGGCTCACTTCTGCTCACTGCGGGTGCACCTGGCAAGCGCTTTGCGCTGGAGAACAGTGAAGTTATGATACATCAGCCGCTTGGCGGGATCCAAGGTCAGGCATCCGATATTCAAATTCACGCCGACTGGATTATTAAAACGCGTCAGAAGCTTAATCAGATCTACGTGGAGCGTACGGGTCAACCCCTTGATAAAATCGAGCGTGATACGGACCGCGACTATTTTATGAGCGCGGAAGAAGCTTTAGAATACCGTATCATTGACCAAGTACTCACCAGACCGATTAATTCTTAAAGGGGTGGTTAGATGTTTAAATTTAACGATGAGAAAGGGCAGCTTAAATGTTCTTTCTGTGGTAAATCCCAGGAACAGGTTCGTAAGCTTGTCGCTGGACCAGGGGTATATATTTGTGACGAATGCATCGAGCTGTGTGCAGAGATTGTAGAGGAAGAACTCGGTCATGATGAAGAGATTGATCTGAAGGATATTCCAAAACCGATGCAGATTCGTGATATTTTGGATCAGTATGTTATCGGTCAGGAGCAAGCGAAGAAATCGCTGTCTGTTGCCGTTTATAATCATTACAAGCGCATTAATACACAGAGCAAGATTGACGATGTAGAAATGTCGAAGAGTAACATTCTGCTATTGGGACCAACGGGTTCTGGTAAAACGCTCTTGGCTCAAACCATGGCGAAGATTCTAAATGTTCCATTTGCGATTGCAGACGCTACCTCGCTCACAGAAGCAGGGTACGTAGGTGAAGACGTTGAGAATATTCTGCTCAAGCTCATTCAAGCTGCTGATTATGATGTTGAGAAGGCAGAGCGCGGCATTATTTATATCGATGAGATTGATAAAGTAGCACGTAAGTCGGAGAACCCTTCGATTACACGTGATGTATCCGGTGAAGGCGTACAGCAGGCCCTCCTCAAAATTCTAGAGGGTACGGTTGCTTCCGTTCCACCACAAGGCGGACGTAAGCATCCTCATCAGGAATTCATTCAAATCGATACTACAAATATTTTGTTCATCTGCGGCGGTGCCTTTGACGGACTCGAGCAAATGATCAAACGCCGTATCGGCAAAAAAGTAATCGGTTTTAACTCTTCTGCTGAGCAGAAGGATCTGAAGCCGGGTGAGTATCTCGGAATGGTTCTTCCAGAGGACTTGCTGAAGTTCGGTCTGATCCCGGAGTTTGTTGGGCGTCTTCCGGTTATCTCTACATTGGAGCCGCTTGATGAGGCGACGCTCGTTCGCATTTTGTCTGAGCCGAAGAACGCTTTGGTTAAGCAATATACGAAGATGCTGGAGCTGGACAATGTAACTCTCGAATTTGAGAAGGAAGCACTCGAAGCGATCGCTCGAGAAGCAATCAAGCGTAATACGGGTGCCCGTGGACTTCGTGCAATCATTGAGAGCCTCCTGCTTGATGTGATGTATGAAATTCCTTCCCGCGAGGATGTTACGAAGTGTGTCATTACGAAGCAGGTCGTTGAAGAGAAGACAGCACCTGAACTGCATGGTGATAAAGATAAGAAGCAAGAAGAGAGTGCCTAAATAAACAAGTCTTACTCCACTCGTAATGAGGTTTATTTATACTGGATATTTCCAGGCCTCTAGCGGGTGGAGATTTGACGTTATGGGGAGAGAAAGGAATCATGTTTTTAAGACAAGATACACGTCCCGTAAAAGTTGGCAACATTACCATTGGCGGAAGCAATGAAGTCATTATTCAAAGTATGTGTACAACGAAAACGGCTGATGTGGATGCAACGGTAGCTGAGATTTTGCGGCTTGAAGAAGCGGGATGCCAAATTGTTCGTGTAACGGTCAATAATGATGAAGCGGCAGAAGCGATTAAGGAAATTAAGAAGAGAATTCATATTCCGCTAGTGGCGGATATTCATTTTAATTATAAATTAGCTCTAAAAGCAATCGAAAATGGGATCGATAAGGTTCGGATTAATCCGGGTAACATCGGCAAACGTGAAAAAGTAGAAGCCGTAGTTAAAGCATGTAAGGAAAAAGGAATTCCAATCCGTATCGGTGTGAATGCTGGCTCGCTTGAGAATCATTTGCTTGAAAAATATGGCTATCCTACAGCCGATGCGATGGTAGAAAGTGCCTTGTTCCATATCGGCATTCTGGAAGAGCTGGATTTCCATGATATTATCGTGTCGCTTAAGGCATCTGACGTTCCAATGGCCATCGAGGCTTATACTAAGGCGGCACAGGTGATTCCATATCCATTGCACCTTGGGATTACAGAAGCAGGTACGCTGTTCTCAGGTACAATTAAGAGCTCGGCAGGTATGGGTGCTCTGTTATCTATGGGAATCGGCTCCACAATGCGGATTTCACTCAGTGCAGATCCGGTTGAAGAGATCAAGGTTGCCCGTGAGCTGCTCAAAACCTTTGGTTTGATTACAAATGCGGCCACCCTGATTTCTTGTCCGACCTGCGGTCGTCTGGATATCGACTTGTTCTCCATTGCTAATGAAGTAGAGGATTATATTTCACAAATTAAAGTGCCGATCAAGGTATCGGTGCTGGGTTGTGCGGTTAATGGTCCTGGTGAAGCGAGAGAAGCCGATATTGGGATTGCAGGGGCACGCGGCGAAGGTCTTCTGTTCCGTCATGGAGAGATGATCCGCAAAGTGCCAGAGGCTGAAATGGTTGAAGAACTGAAGAAAGAAATCGACAAGATCGTAGAAGTGTATGAAGCAACCGGCGTTATTCCGGGACGCAAGCACTAATCTTTTATTATAAAATAAGAATTTAACTCTTCACTGCTTCCTCGTATGAGGAAGCAGTTTTCTTTTTACCTGCCTGAAGAACGGTCTCTGTTCCTGTTTGATATTGAAATCTATAAGAGAACTTCTGTTTTCGACGTTTATGCCGGAGTGAAAAGGCTATACTACCATGTATCGAACTTTTTGTGGTAAGTGACGAAAAGAACAGGAGGGACACCTAATATGGGTACTGAATTAACCGTTATTGTCATGTTAATCAATTTGTTTTTCGGAGTCGTAATCGGGCTCTATTTCTGGAATATGCTGCGTGGACAGAGAAACAATAAAAGTGCGGTGGAACGTGAGTCTCGGAAGGAACTCGACAAGCTGAGAAAGCTGCGGTCCATATCACTGACCAAGCCGCTTGCCGAGAAGACGCGTCCTGCCAAGATGGAGGATATTGTCGGGCAAAAGGATGGGCTCCGCGCGATGAAGGCAGCTCTCTGCAGTGCAAATCCGCAGCATGTTATCGTTTATGGCCCGCCGGGAGTAGGTAAAACCGCGGCAGCGCGGGTCATTTTGGAGGAAGCCAAAAAAAATCCGGCCTCTCCGTTCAAAGCCGATGCCAAATTTACAGAGATTGATGCAACAACCGCCAGATTCGATGAACGTGGTATTGCCGATCCACTGATTGGCTCTGTTCATGATCCGATATACCAAGGCGCAGGTGCAATGGGCGTGGCAGGTATTCCTCAGCCTAAACCAGGAGCGGTTACGAAGGCGCACGGTGGGATTTTATTTGTCGATGAAATTGGTGAGCTTCATACGATTCAGATGAACAAGCTGCTCAAAGTATTAGAGGATCGTAAAGTTATTTTGGAAAGTGCGTACTATAACTCCGAAGATACGCATACTCCTGCTTATATCCACGATATTTTCCAAAACGGTCTGCCGGCTGATTTTCGTTTGGTAGGGGCAACGACCCGTTCACCTCACGAAATTCCTCCGGCTCTTCGTTCCCGGTGTATGGAGATCTTCTTCCGCGCACTGCTGCCTGAGGAGATTGGACAAATTGCAGAGGATGCGATCAGTAAGATTGGCTTTGCAGCCAATCCTGAAGCGGTGGAGGTTGTAAAAAGATATGCCACCAATGGTCGTGAAGCGGTGAATATTGTACAGCTCGCCGCAGGACTTGCTCTGACTGAGAATCGGGATGAACTTCGGGCTTCGGATCTCGAATGGGTCGCCAGCAGCAGTCAGATTCAGCCGAGACCGGACAGGAAGGTGCCAAGTCTTCCACAAGTGGGCTTTGTCAATGGTCTTGCCGTATACGGACCTAACATGGGTGCGCTGCTTGAGATTGAAGTATCCGCGGTGCCTGTAATGAAGGGAAAAGGAATATATAACATCACGGGAGTTGTCGATGAGGAGGAGATTGGCGGCGGTTCAAGAACGCTCCGCCGGAAGAGCATGGCCAAGGGGTCTGTAGAAAATGTAATTACCGTGCTCAGATCAATGGGGCTGGAGCCTTCTAACTACGATCTTCATATCAATTTTCCTGGAGGTACACCAATAGATGGTCCTTCCGCGGGAATTGCCATGGCAACGGCGATTGCTTCTGCAATTAAGGGGATTCCCGTCGATCATGAGCTGGCAATGACAGGTGAGATCAGCATACATGGAAAAGTAAAGCCGATCGGCGGCGTGCTGGCCAAGGTAGAGGCTGCTTTTCAGGCTGGAGCGAAGACGGTTATTATCCCTGCAGACAACTGGCAGACCATTTTTGAAGGTTTGGATGGCTTGAAGGTTATTCCTGTTGAGTCCGTGGATGAAGTATTCGAGCATGTCTTCGGCAAAGAGCTGATGACAGACAATGAAGAGAAGGCTGCACCTGCACCCGAGCTGTTTCCACAATCTTCACCTTCAATACTACATGCGGACTTGAATCGCGGCGGAACGATGAATAGTACAGAAAGCATGTAAAGACTTCTCCTTCATTGGTTTTTTATGTGAACATTTGATAGAATAATGAATGATAACAACCTGAGAGCCATTGGAGGTGTGAAAGCGATGGGGCCGAGCAAAACCAAAGTTCGTCGTTTTCCTTTACTGCCTTTAAGAGGACTTCTCGTCTATCCGAGCATGGTGCTGCATCTCGACGTGGGCAGGGAGAAATCCGTCAAGGCTTTGGAAAAAGCGATGGTAGAAGAACATCTGATTCTCCTGTGTTCTCAATCTGACGTAAATATAGAAGATCCTGCACGTGAGGATATTTATCGGATCGGTACAGTGGCGAAGGTCAGACAAATGCTGAAGCTTCCGAATGGAACCATTCGTGTTCTCGTGGAAGGACTTGAACGAGCAGAGATAACAGAGTATACAGATCATGACGAGTTCTATGAAGTGCTGGCGGTGGAGCTGCCGGAGGAAGAGGCGGACCATCCAGAGACGGATGCATTAATGCGGACCGTTCTCAGCCAGTTTGAAAATTATATAAATCTATCGAAGAAGGTAACACCCGAGACCCTTGCAGCTGTATCCGATATTGAAGAGCCGGGGCGTCTTGCGGATGTTATAACGAGTCACTTGTCCCTGAAGATCAAGGACAAACAGGAAATTTTGGAAACAGTAGATGTGAAACAGCGGCTTGAGAAGCTGCTGGACATTTTGAATAATGAGCGTGAGGTCCTTGAGCTGGAGCGCAAGATTAACCAGCGGGTCAAGAAGCAGATGGAGAAGACCCAGAAGGAGTATTATCTTCGTGAGCAAATGAAGGCGATACAGAAGGAGCTTGGCGAGAAGGAAGGGCGTGCCGGTGAAGTTGAAGAGCTTCGTGCGGGTGCGGCAGAGCTGTCACTCCCTGACAAAGTGCGAGAGAAGGTCGAGAAGGAAATTGACCGGCTTGAGAAAATGCCTGCCAGCTCCGCAGAGGGCGGCGTTATCCGCAATTACGTGGATTGGCTGTTAGCTCTGCCATGGAGCCGTAAGACGGAAGATGATCTGGATATTCATGCCGCTGAAGAAGTGCTGGATGCAGATCATTACGGTCTAGAGAAGCCGAAGGAGCGCGTGCTTGAATATCTGGCTGTCCAGAAGCTGGTGAAGAAGCTGAAAGGTCCAATTCTTTGTCTTGTAGGTCCTCCAGGGGTAGGTAAGACATCACTTGCGCGTTCTATTGCCAAATCACTTGGCCGTGAGTTTGTGCGTATCTCCTTGGGCGGTGTAAGAGACGAAGCCGAAATTCGCGGACATCGAAGAACGTATGTCGGTGCCATGCCTGGCCGAATCATTCAAGGAATGAAGACCGCAGGTTCACTGAATCCAGTATTTTTGTTGGATGAGATCGACAAGATGGCTTCTGATTTTCGTGGGGATCCATCCTCAGCTTTGCTTGAAGTGCTAGATCCTGAACAAAACAATACGTTCAGTGACCATTTTGTAGAGCTTCCCTTTGATCTGTCGAACGTCATGTTTGTAACAACAGCCAATACAATTCATAGTATTCCGCGTCCGCTCCTTGATCGGATGGAAGTGCTTAACATTCCAGGATATACGGAGCTGGAGAAGCTGCAGATCGCAAGCCGTTATTTGCTGCCGAAGCAGATCACAGAGCATGGATTGACAGATGAACAAGTGGAAGTGCAGCAGGATGCGCTCTTGAAAGTCATTCGTGAATACACGAGAGAATCCGGCGTGAGAAATCTAGAGCAGCAGATGGCTTCCCTATGCCGCAAGGCTGCGAAGAAGATCGTATCCGGCCACACAGGCAAGATTGTTATCGCTCCGGATGATGTGAAAGATTACTTAGGTCCGCAGAAATTCCGTTACGGTGTTGCTGAGCTTGAGGATCAGATCGGAACGGTTACGGGACTTGCTTGGACAGAGGTTGGTGGTGAGACACTCGTTATCGAAGTGACTGTTGTTCCGGGTACAGGCAAGCTTACTCTGACGGGTAAACTGGGGGATGTTATGAAGGAATCTGCGCAAGCAGCCTTCAGTTATACACGTTCCAAAGCAGGGGATCTCGGGATCGCACCTGACTTCCACGAGAAGAACGATATTCACATTCACATTCCTGAGGGCGCCATTCCGAAGGATGGACCTTCTGCCGGAATTACAATGGCTACTGCACTGATATCTGCATTGACTAACCGTCATGTATCCAAGGATGTGGCGATGACAGGTGAGATTACACTCCGCGGCCGGGTTCTCCCGATTGGCGGACTGAAGGAGAAATCGCTTGCGGCACATCGTGCAGGATATAAGAAAATTTTGCTCCCGAAGGATAATGAACGGGATTTAAGAGATATACCGGACAGTGTACGAGAAGATGTTGAATTCGTACCTGTTGCACACATGGATCAAGTGCTCCAGCATGCACTGGTCGAACAACAGGCAAGTGTGCACTAGATAAGCCAATGAGCATCAACGAGAGTTCCATTATTTCATTGGTGTGTTATGAAGAGAGGATAAATATCGATTATGAAAGTTACAAAATCCGAATTTATCATTAGTGCGGTCAGCCCTAGCCAATACCCTGAGGACGCCTTGCCGGAGATTGCTCTGGCAGGGCGTTCCAATGTGGGGAAATCTTCGCTGATCAATCGATTGATTAATCGTAAGAATCTGGCAAGAACGAGCTCAACCCCAGGCAAAACCCAGCAGCTTAATTATTACCGCATTAATGATGCACTTTATTTCGTGGATTTTCCAGGCTATGGGTATGCCAAAGTATCGAAGACACAGCGTGCGCTCTTCGGTCAAATGATGGAGAAATATTTGCTTGAACGAGAAGAACTGAAGCTGGTCATGCAGATGATTGATATGCGTCATCCCCCTACGAAAGACGACATTATGATGTATGAATGGCTGAAGCATCATGGGCTTCCCGTATGCGTCGTGACTACGAAGATGGATAAGATTCCTAAGACACGCCGAGCCAAGCATGCAAAAGTCATAAGAGATGCGATCGGTCTTCATCCCGAAGACAGCTTTGTCTCTTTCTCGTCAGAGGAAGGTTTAGGCAAGGATGAGCTGTGGGCAGTCATATCCCGTTATGCAGGGTTTACAGAAGAACAGCCGTCTATAGAAGAGTAGTCCTAACAATTCTCACCAAAAGCAAGTGACCAGACGATCTTGCAGAACAATCGAGCTAACACGAACTTTCTTGCAGAATAATGAGCATTTTCCCTATGGGATGTATAATTTCAAGTTTCTTCCTGATTTTTAATGATTTAAAGCAGAAATTCATTGCATGGCAGAAGGGCGGGTTCCGCCCGCGGTAGTGTATAATGAAGCTAAGTAATGAACATTACGGTTTTAAATCGGCCTGACTACAGAATGGTCGGGAAAGAATTGAGGAGATTTTTTATGGCTCAGCGGTTAGCCACAGAATATGTTAAAGCCACTTTGAAATTAACAGAACCTCAGATGCAGCAGTTTTTAAAAATGGCCGAAGACAGCCAGCTTCAGCACCAACGAGTGAAAGTGCTGGGCAAGGGCGGGCAGGATGTTGTACTTCGTGATGGTGCTGGAGAGGAAGTCTATTTCCCATTTGATCGAGAAGATGGATTATATGTCTGTGAGTTGTCTTGCCGTCTAGTGAATCCTCAGCTGACGAGTGTCGTGCGCAAATTGTTTCTTGCTTTCAAGGGTGAAGGAATGGAGAACCGGGTGTATGCTGGTTTTACCATGATGTATTTTTATTCCCAAGGCTCTGTTCGCAAGATTATTGAAGTCAAACAAGACCAAGCTCGCATCGTATACGAATACAAGAATTCCTTGCAGGAGTTTGAACAGCAATACCGATCACGTGATGTTGAACAGAAAATATTACGTGTGAAGAGCAGTATTAACCAACTGCTCGATGCAAGAAACAAGGTATCTTGCCAGGAGGAAATTCGTCATATTGATGAGCAGTTACGGATAGAAGCATTCATACTATTTACTCTTGAAGCCTAAATATATTCATAATGCAGAGCCTGCTCTTTACTGAGCGGGCTTTTCTTTGGTTCTAGTAAACCTTACACGGTATTATTTTTTTGGTGTTTGGTCCACTTCAGGTCAAAAAAAATATACTGTATTGTTCTTGAAAAAACTGTTGCATTTGTAATGAATAGGTGTTATTTTTATTCTCGTTGAAAAGAATATAGGAACCAGGATTCACTCAGGACATTGTGTATGTTGCGAGAGATTTATCCCTCGGGAAGTGAATGACGTAGGTCCTAGCGGATGAAATTTTTTCAAACATTTTATTCCTAGGAAGGGGGAACCGAAAGATGGGAAATACAACTTTCGGAAGACACGTTGCTGTTGACACTTGGGGAGTAGACTTTGATCTGTTGAACAATGAGGATTTCTTGCAAGTACAGATGGTAGAAGCCGCAGAAGCTTGTGATGCGACCATCTTGTCCGTGCAATCCAGACAGTTTGAGCCACACGGGGTTACTGTGCTAGTCATGTTGGCTGAGAGTCATCTCTCGATTCATACGCACCCTGAAAGAGGCTTTGCCGCGATTGATTGTTACACTTGTGGAGAATTGGTTGATCCGCAGCTTGCTGTTGATTACCTGGTATCGGCTTTGAACCCGGAGAAGATTTTTTCAAAGACATTAGTGCGTGGGAATGGCGAATTAGATGTCGAACAGCCTGTAAAACAACAGATTGAGCTTGTATAATACACAGATTTATAATACGATACATTTAATAAAGAACCATGGAATTTCCATGGTTTTTTTATATATTTTATGTAATAAACTAGAAATTCTCCTAACTGTAATATTCGATGGTGAGCTGCACAAGTTTCAAATGAGTTTACAACGTATAAATTAATGAAGTGGCGGTAAAATTAAGTAGGCACATTTGAATCCATAGGTTAAGAAGATGAGGATTTCATAAACATGTCATAAAAAGCATTAGGGCGAAACTGTACATATGTTATACTAAATACTGCTTAAGGCTAATTGCTAATAACACATTTAATTGTTTTTATAGACTGAATCTATTTCATGTGAATGGATTCAATGATTTACGAATTTTGTAGAGGCAGGTGAACTTGCAATGCACATCGTCGCAGTTGGGTTAAACTATCGCACAGCGCCTGTAGAAGTAAGAGAACGGTTTACATTTGATGAAAAAGACCTGCCATCAGCGCTCCGAGAGCTCAAGAAGACAAACAGTGTATTGGAAGGCGTCATCGTTGCTACATGCAACCGTACGGAAATGTATGTGGTGGTTGATCGTCTCCATATGTGCGGGTATTTCATACGCAGCTTCATGGAGCATTGGTTTGGTATTTCCCGCGAGGAGTTTACTCAACATCTCTATATATATGAAGATGAACAGGCGATACGTCATTTATTTCGGGTAACCAGCGGACTGGACTCCATGGTGATCGGAGAGACCCAAATTCTAGGCCAGGTTAAGCAGGCCTTCTTAACGGCTCAAGCTGAGAAGGCAACTGGAACGTGGTTTAATACGCTGTTCAAGCATGCCATCTCTGTAGGCAAGAGAGCGCACAGCGAGACTTCGATTGGTGAAGCAGCGGTTTCTGTCAGTTATGCTGCTGTTGAACTAGGGAAGCGCATCTTCGGCTCCTTTAATCATAAGAAGGTCATGATTCTGGGTGCAGGGAAGATGAGTGAGCTCACTGTTCAGCATTTGTATGCGAATGGTGCGGAAGAAGTCATTGTGGCGAATCGGACCTTCTCGCGCGCAGAGGAGCTGGCAGCCAAATTTGACGGAACAGCATGCACCATGGAACAGGCATTTACACGTCTTCATGAAGTGGACATTTTGATCAGCTCAACAGGAGCGAAGGATTTCGTTATCTCGGCTGATATGGTTAAAGACAGCATGAAGCGAAGAAAGTCACGTCCGTTGTTCATGATCGATATTGCTGTACCTCGGGATATAGATCCTGTAATTTCAGATATCGCTAATGTCTTCTTATATGATATCGATGATCTTGAAGGCGTGGTTGAGACCAATCTGGAGATGCGCCGGATCGAGGCAGCGAAGATCGATTCCTTTATCGAGGAAGAGATTGAAGAATTTAATCATTGGCTCAAAACCTTGGGGGTTCGTCCTGTGATTCGAGCTTTGCAGGAGAAAGCCAACAGTGTTCATGAGGAAACGCTGGAGAGCTTGTTTAACAAGCTGCCCGAGCTGGATGAGCGTCAACGTAAGGTGATACGGCGACTGACAAAGAGTATGCTTAATCAAATGACGCATGAGCCCATTAATCGTATAAAAGAAATGGCAGTGGATAAGAATGCGGATGATGCATTATCGATGTTCACTACCATGTTTGGTCTTGAGGAAGAGCTCGAAGACAAGGAAGAGTCTTCTGTTTCCTCAAGAGTGAATATGAAGCCGGCCACGGAGCCTGGTCGTGAGGTGGAGCAAGCACCTTCACGGATTGCATATGTTCCAGTGAGCCTGTAAGGCAGGTGTAAAGAGTGTCTACAGTAGATACGATTCACACTATGCTGATTTATATTTATGCCCTGAGCCTTCTGTTTTATTTCTCGGATTGCATTCGACGCAACACGAGTGCGAAGCGGATGGGCACAGGGCTTCTTGTTGTCGTGTTCCTGATGCAGCTGATTTACCTCATTCTTCGCACGGTGGAACTGGGACATATTCCAATCTATTCGATGTATGATTTTGTATTCTTATTCACCTTCAGCATGGTTATTACATCTCTGATCATGACAACGTTCAGGAAATCAGAATATATCGTATTCCTGCTGAATGTGGTCGGATTTAGTGCTTTGGTGCTCAGTGATTTTTGGCTTGCTCCGGTCGTCAATCCAATGCTGAATTGGCAGACTGTGCATGGGCTTCTTGTCATGCATATCGCTCTTGCTAATCTGGGGTTTGCTGCACTAACGCTCGCTGCCGTATTTGCTGCGATCTATCTTTTTCTGCATTTCAGGCTCAAGTCGAAGCAATGGGGCGATACGATGCGGCGCATGCCGAGTCTTGAAATGCTCTATTTGTACATGAACAAGTCAAGCTCTATCGGGACTCCGATGCTCGGCGTTTCGGTCATGCTTGCTGTATTATCGATCATGGCAGAGAAACGCTGGCCATTATTACTCGATGCCAAAGTGCTTTCAACACTTATTGCATTATGCATCTATTTAGGATACTTCATTTCAAAACGATATAATGGTCATGCTCCCCATGTTATGGCACGGTGGACGCTAATCGGTTATGTCTTTGTCATTATTAGTTTTATCAGTAATGCTTGGTCTGTATTTCACCGCTGGACAGGAGAGTGAAGTAAATGGAGCAAGCTTATGTTCCGATATGGCTGGATTGCTCAGGTCGCACTGTCATTATAATTGGCGGTGGTCCAGTGGCTGAGCGCAAGGTAAGTGGACTTCTTAATTCAGGAGCGAACATTACGATCATCAGTCCCACGATGACCGAGAGACTTCTTCAGCTGGCTCAGCTGAGTGAAGTCTCCTGGATTCAAAGGCCCTACCGTCAGGGAGACCTGAGAGGGGCTTTTCTTGTATATACAGCTACAAATCACGCGGATATTAACCGACAGGTGGTTAAAGAAGCGAAAGAGACAGGTGCTTTGGTGAACAGCGCAGATGAGCCTCGCAGCGGTGATTTTATTACACCGAGTGTCGTACGCCGCGGCAGGATGTCAATCGCTGTGTCAGCCTCGGGTTCAAGTCCAGGAGCAGTCGCACGCATTGCACAGCAGCTGGAGCAAGAATATGGTGATGAATATCAAGTGTACTTTGATTTTTTGCATCAAATTCGTCAAACGATTCTGTCTCGTATTGAAGATCCAAGCAAGAGAAGACATCTGCTGAGAAAAGTATTAGAGTTAAATATATTAGATGAAATCAGAGAAGGACGCTTCGAATTATGGTCCGATGAACAACGAAATAATTGGATTGCAGACAATCAGGAGGGTAATGAATAAATGCGAACGATTGTAGTAGGAAGCAGACAAAGTGCACTGGCTCTAACACAGACAGGGCATGTCATTGATGATTTGAAGAACCTGTGTAAGCAGCATGGGCTTCTATTTGATTTTGAGATCAAGAAGATTGTAACGAAGGGCGATCAAATCCTGGATGTCACGTTGTCCAAAGTCGGGGGCAAGGGGCTGTTCGTCAAAGAAATTGAGCAGGCTATGATGAACGGCGAGATTGATATGGCCGTACATAGTATGAAGGATATGCCCTCTGTACTTCCCGAACCACTGACTACTGGTGCTGTGCCGCGCAGGAAGGATCCAAGAGATGCCCTCATATCCAGAACCGGATCTTCCCTGGATGAGCTGCCTCAAGGCGCAAAAGTAGGGACGAGC
This sequence comes from Paenibacillus urinalis, assembly GCF_028747985.1. NCBI lineage: Bacteria > Bacillati > Bacillota > Bacilli > Caryophanales > Paenibacillaceae > Paenibacillus > Paenibacillus urinalis. The sequence goes on along the minus strand of NZ_CP118108.1, from coordinate 4,380,067 downwards.
AGTCTGCGCAGAGCGTCTCAGCTCAAAGCTTATCGTCCTGACTTTCAAATTGAATGGATTCGCGGCAATATAGATTCCAGACTTCGCAAGCTTGAGACAGAAGGCTTCGATGCTATTATTCTCGCTGCGGCGGGTCTTTCTCGTATGGGATGGGAGGATCGGATAACGGCTTATTTGTCTCCGGACACTTGTCTGCCAGCGGTAGGCCAGGGTGCGCTTGGTATTGAATGCAGGAAGGATGACAAGGAACTCCTTCATTTGCTCAGTTTATATAATGATCTGGAGACGGCGCTGCCGGTTGCCGCGGAACGGAAATTTTTGAATGTGCTGAACGGAGGGTGCCAAGTACCCATCGGAGCGTATGCAACCTGGGCTTCCCATCAAGAAGAGGATGAACATAAGCAGCTTATCGAGCTGACGGGGATGGTTGGAACACCAGATGGATCGACGGTGCTTAAAGAGACGCTGATCGGGAGCGATCCTGAACGTCTTGGGGAGGAAGTTGCTGAACGCTTGATTCAAAAAGGCGCAGAGAAGATACTGGCAGACGTAAGGGGATGAGGAAATGGCAGGTAAGGTCTATCTCGTGGGTGCGGGACCGGGGAACGCGAAGCTAATTACAGTCAAAGGCTGGGAATGTATTCAGAAGGCAGATGCGGTAGTCTATGATCGTCTGGCCAGTCCCAGACTACTTCGAATCATGAAGGCTGGAGCATCCAAGATCTATGTCGGCAAAAAAACAAACCGCCACACAATGAAGCAGGAGGATATTAATCAGCTGCTTGTGGATCTCGCGCTTGAAGGCAAAACGGTCGTTCGTTTAAAAGGCGGTGATCCGACCATTTTTGGAAGAGTCGGTGAGGAGGCAGAGCTGCTTCGCAGGCATAATATTCCTTTTGAGATCGTGCCGGGAGTCACCTCTGCAATCAGTGTGCCGGCCTATGCCGGTATTCCTGTCACACATCGGGATTATGCATCATCCATTTCGATTATTACTGGACATGAGAGTCCGGATAAGCTCAATAGAGCGATCTATTGGGATAAAGTAACGAATGCCACAGGAACCTTGGTATTTATGATGGGAGTCGCTAACATCGGCTATATCAGTCAGCAGCTGATTGATCATGGCAGACCCAAGGATACGCCTGTAGCGCTGATTCGCTGGGGAACTTGGGCTGAGCAGGACACTCTTGTAGGCACACTTGAGGATATTGAGCACAAGGTGCAGGAGCACGGATTCCGTCCACCCGGCGTCATTGTCGTTGGTGATGTCGTCAAGCAGCGTGAACGGCTGCAATGGGCAGAATTCATGCCTCTCTTTGGCAAAAGAATACTGGTGACAAGAGCAAGAAGTCAGGCAAGTGAGCTCGTCACACGGATTGAGGAATTAGGTGGAGAGCCTTATGAGCTGCCTGTTATTGAGACGGTTCCTGTGCAAGCGGATCATCAGAGGGAGCAAATAGCAGAAGCTCTTAATCAGTTAGAACAGTATGACTGGGTCATATTTACGAGTGTGAATGGAGTCGAGCATTTCTTTAGAGCGATGGAGGAACAGGATAGAGATATACGTTCACTCTATCGCGCGAGAATTGTAGCCATTGGACCGTCAACGAAAAAGGTACTTCGAGACAAAGGAATTCTGGCAGAACAGGTCCAGGGATCTTATCAGCAGGAAGGGCTGATGGATACCTTTGATGCTGATCTTCTCCCGGGACAGAAAGTGCTGCTGCCCTCAGGTAACCTGGCTCGTCCTTGGCTCTCTGACAGACTGAAGGAGAAGGGGCTTGAAGTCCACAGTGTCAGTGTATATGAGACGGTCGTTCCTGAAGAGCAGGACGATGAACTGATAGGACTCCTGCAGAAGGGCAAAGTTTATGCTGTCACGTTCACGAGCTCTTCAACAGTAACTCATCTCCTGACGCTATTAGAACGGATGGGATGTGAACAGCCTGCTTCTTTATTTAAAAATGTTCACGTCGCGTGCATTGGACCTGTTACTGCAGAAACGGCGGCAAACGCGGGGCTTCATGTCAGTATCGTTTCAGAAGAGGCGACAATAGAGAGCTTGGCTGATGCACTGTGTCATATGGGTGACCAAGTTCATCAGCTTGGCTGATGCACTGTGTCATATGGGAGAACACGTTCATGTTAATTAATGAAAGGGGTTATTCAGAATGGGATTTCCAATCGTAAGACATCGCAGACTACGGCAGTCGGCCGGTATTCGCAATATGGTGCGAGAAACACATTTGAATGTTAGTGATTTTATACAACCGATCTATGTTACATACGGTACAGGGGTTAAACAAGAAATCTCGTCAATGCCGGGAGTATACCGTTTCTCACTCGATACGCTGAAAGAGGAAGTACAAGAGATTGCTGAGCTCGGTATTCCGGCTGTACTTCTATTTGGTATTCCAGATACGAAGGATGCTGTAGGTTCCTCCGCCTATGCAGAGAATGGAATTGTACAGGAAGCGACAAGACTCATCAAATCCTGGTACCCCGATCTGCTCGTCATTGCAGATACCTGCCTGTGTGAGTTTACGGATCACGGTCATTGCGGAATGATTCATACGCATGAACGAGACGGTCATGTATGTGTTGATGTCCTGAATGACGAATCGCTTGAGCTGCTGGTGAAGACTGCTGTGTCTCAGGCAGAAGCTGGAGCTGATATCATTGCACCATCCAACATGATGGACGGTTTCGTAGGTGCAATTCGTGCAGGACTTGATGAAGCAGGATTCACCCATATTCCAATTATGTCTTACTCGGTGAAATACGCCTCCGGCTTCTACGGACCTTTCCGTGAGGCAGCAGATTCAGCACCCCAGTACGGTGATCGCAAAGCTTACCAGATGGATCCGGCTAATGCCAGGGAAGCGCTGCGTGAAGCCGAAACGGATGTTCTTGAGGGAGCAGATATGCTGATGGTGAAGCCTTCTTTATCTTACCTGGATGTGATGCGCACGATTAAGGATCAATTTGATCTGCCGCTGGTTGCGTATAACGTCAGCGGTGAATATGCGATGGTCAAAGCCGCAGCGATCAATGGTTGGATTGATGAAGAGAAGGTGGCCATGGAAATCCTGCTCAGTATGAAGCGTGCTGGAGCAGATATGATTATTACGTATTATGGCAAAGACGCAGCCCGCTGGCTGGCAGTTCGTTAATATTTTCGTAAAGATACACTATTGGCATATAAATTTATGAACAGAGGAGTGAGGTTTAAGAATGAGTGAACAGAATCGACAGCCGCGCCGGGAGGAACGTTCCCGTACCGCTTTTGAAGAAGCGAAGCAATACATGCCTGGCGGAGTGAATAGTCCGGTACGTGCATTTAAATCTGTAGGACTGACTCCTGTATACGCAGACCATGGCATAGGTTCTAGAATCTATGATATTGATGGTAATTCTTTTATTGATTATGTGGCCTCCTGGGGTCCTCTTATTATGGGACATGCCCATCCGGAAGTGATATCCGCGATTCAGGAGACCGCTGTCAAAGGGACAAGCTTCGGCGCACCAACACTCATTGAAACGGAAATGGCCAAGCTGGTATGCGAGCGTGTACCCTCCATCGACGTTGTTCGTATGGTGAACTCTGGCACGGAAGCAACGATGAGCGCGATCAGACTTGCTCGAGGAGCAACAGGCAGAAGCAAAATTTTGAAATTTGAAGGCTCTTATCATGGACACGCAGACAGCCTGCTAATCAAGGCAGGTTCGGGAGTAGCAACTCTTGGACTTCCGGATAGCCCTGGTGTTCCAGAAGGAGTAGCTGCCAATACGATTACCGTTCCTTATAATGATCTTGAATCGGTTCGATTGGCATTTGATAAATTCGGGGAACAGATTGCTGCGATCATCGTTGAGCCTGTAGCAGGCAACATGGGGGTTGTGCCGCCAGCGGCAGGATTCCTTGAAGGGCTGCGCCGGATTACCGTAGAATACGGCAGCCTGCTTATTTTTGACGAGGTCATGACGGGCTTCCGGGTAGGGCTTCACAGCGCACAAGGCCGGTTCGGTGTCATCCCGGATTTGACTTGCCTTGGCAAGATCATTGGCGGCGGCCTGCCTGTTGGCGCCTATGGTGGAAGACGAGACCTGATGGAACAGGTGGCTCCGGTGGGTCCAATCTATCAAGCGGGTACACTCAGCGGTAATCCGCTGGCCATGGCAGCAGGCTATACAACACTTAAGCTTCTTAACGAAGAAGTATACACTCGTCTTGAAGAGCTCGGTGCAAGACTTGCTGCTGGTTTTGAGAAGAATGCGAAGGAGCTGGGTGTTCCTGTAACCATCAATAGAGTCGGATCGATGGTATGCCCATTCTTCACTGATCAAGCAGTGACGAATTATGATGTTGCCAAGTCGAGCAATCTGGATCATTTCCGTGCTTACTTTGGCCATATGCTTCAGGAAGGAATCAGCGTAGCCCCTTCTCAATTCGAGGGGATGTTCGTCTCCGGGGTGCATAGCATCCAGGATATCGATGATACAATTGAAGCGAACTATAATGCGTTGAAGGCACTATGATGAACTATAAGAAAAGAGGAGACTGGGCTGAGCTGATGCCAGGCAAAAAGGTGCTCTCCCAGGATGACCGAAGTATGGCAGCTGAGAAATGGCTGCTTGAGGAGCTGGGTATGCCCGAGAAGCTCCTGAACGAGCTTAAGGCTAATAACGGTATTCAACTTGCAGGGGACCGGCTTCGGCTGGCTCTTTTTCCTTCTGCACCGTATGGAATTGTACCCCGATATGTAGAGCTGGATGTACTCCATGAGGATGATTTTTGCCTTGTTGTAAACAAGCCGGTAGGTATGCCCATTCATCCAGATGGAAGTGAGCGTCAGGACGGAACGGTCACCCTTGATCATGCTGTCGCTGGATACTACCAGGTAAGCGGACTAGAGATTGCGGTGAAGCATATCCATCGTCTGGATGTGGATACGTCAGGTCCAGTGCTGTATGCGAAGAACCGCTATGCAGAACTGAAGCTGAACGCCATGATGCAGCTGAAGCAGATTGAGCGCAAATATGTTGCAATCGTTCACGGGGTCGTAGCTCAGAATAAAGAGAAGATAGACTTGCCAATCGGCAAGGACAGGCATCATAAGCAGAGAAGAAGAGTCTCCCCTACGGGGCAGCATGCGGTAACTCATATGGAGACATCCGAAAGACTAAGAGAAGCAACCGTAGTCCGGCTTCGTCTGGAAACAGGGAGAACACATCAGATTCGGGTACACCTAAGTCATTTGGAACACCCCTTGTTTGGAGATACGCTGTATTGCGGCTTGAGTGAAGGGATTCGCAGACAAGCATTGCATGGAGAAGAGCTCAGCTTCAAGCATCCTTTTACAGGGGAGCTACTCACGGTCACAGCTCCTTGGCCTCAGGATATGATTGATTTATATGACTCGTTAAAAGTGTAAATAAAAATATGAATCCGCGGATGAATGGTATGAGTCCTCTGAACGGTGCATATACATGTACACGAGAAGCATCTTGAGTTTACTTGTGTAACATGACGTAAAGCTATGAAAATCTCATGGTGAATATATGCTGTGAAAGGAGGACTAGCGCTATGTTAAACCCGCCGTATGGACTTCGGTTTGATATTTACGAGCGTGTTCATCTGCCCGAAGATGTGCCTGCCATTAGTGAGCTGGATGAGATTGAATTGTATCCTCGCATACAGGTTGTATCGGAGCAGGAGCATGCTGCGCTGCGTGGACACTTGCTGTTGTCCGGTATTTATCAAGGAGAGAACAATCAGCAGGAGGAGCTGTCGCACGAGATTCCTGTTGAGATTACAATTCCACTCAGCCGTGTCGCATCCATTGAAGATATTGCAGTGGAGATTGAGAATTTTGACGTGGATTTACTTTCGACGCGCAGTCTGAACATTACGGGCGTGCTCTCTTTGCGCGGAATTGAAGGAATTGGACCGGCAGAAGAAACCTCTGACTGGAATCCGGAGGAATTTACCGTTGTGCATTCCAATTCAGGTGAGGAAGAGGCAACGTCGAACCCGCTATATTCAGGGTACAATCCGTATAACCGTGATCCATCCATAGCGGATTCAGAACAACAAGAAGCGATATTGTCGAATTCGGAATCTCCAGCTGAGCTTCAATATGATACAGAAGCTTCGGTGTACTCACCTTCAAGGCCTTTTTTGCATACGCCATATGAGACGCCTGTATCCGAGCCGGCTGCAGAGGGCAATGCTGCATGGTCTCTTCCGTATGAAGCAGAGTCAGTCGGTGATTCCGTGAATCGGGAAGACGCTCAGGCACAGGCTCCGTACAGCGCAGATGCATTTGGCAGCACGGAGGAACAATATGAACAGAATGAAGCAGAGTCGGACCGGGGACAAGATGATCCATCGAATCAATACGGTGCATTCACATCCGGTAATCAAGAACCGGAAGCATACTCAGCTCCAGAGGTGTGGAGCTTCGAGCCTGCTGTAGTGTCGGGCTCAGAGCGTGACTCGGTGGCTCCTGCTGCGAGTCATGCTGCAGATGCGAATTCAGATTCTGCAGAGATTGAGGAGACAGCCGGTCTTGGTGATTCTGCGGATGAGCTTGAGACAGACTCTAGTCCGCGAGAGCCGGAAGCTCAGGAGGTCTTGCTCGAAGCGGATGTGCCACAGCCGGATCCTTCCGAAGAGAAGCCTGAATTGAAGGTTGCCTTTGGAACCAAAAAATCGGGCGAAGCTTCAGCACAAGGCTCCTATGGCATTACTTCGCTCTTACAAAAGAACAGAACGGCAGAAGAAGTCCTGCAGCTGGAAGAGGAGCTTCCGATTGAACAGCGTGAAGAAGAACCGGCAGAGGAAGTTCAATGGAAGAGCCTGTTTCTCGGAAGTGGTGCTGAGCAGACACCATTCAAGAAGGTTAGACTCTGCATCGTGCAGCGTGAAGAAACGCTTGAAACCATTGCCGACCGGTATCAGCTCAGTACGCGTGAGCTGCAGCTATATAACCGTCTGTCCGAGCAATCGGTAGAGGAAGGTCAGGTACTCTACATTCCTTAGTAGAGCTGCTTACAGGAGAGTTCCCGGTTTGAATCGGGGACTCTTCTTTTTTGTCATGTAAGGTCAAATGCCCGGTTGACGAATGGCACAAAAGAAATGTATGATGACAGTAGGATTGGGAATACAATGAATAACAACAGTACTTAAACTTAATCTAACGACTTGGATCGGGAATAGTAGGCAGTGAGCCCTTCAGAGAGTGGAATTGATATGGTGTGAAATTCCGCAGGATTGTGAGCTGTACCGAAGTCGCCCGTGAGTTGCCCTTTTGAACTTTCTTGTATGATGAGGAAGCTAGAATGCGGCCGGTAGCAGCCGTTATCTGCCTAATGAAGTGTCATATCGAGCTTAATGTTTTCTCTTTTTACAAGTGAATTCGGACCTGCTCGGCTATGAAACAAAGGTGGTACCGCGAAAGAATGGCCTTTCGTCCTTTGAGGATGAAGGGTCTTTTTGTATTTTCAAGAATGTGTTAAACGAAGATAAATTGGAGGAATGTATGATGTCAGAACCGACAGCGAATCCGAATCAGACGGAAATGTCGACAACGTACGATCCGCGGGCAGCGGAACAGAAATGGTATCCATATTGGATGAATAATGAATTTTTCAAGGCAGGTCAGCGCAAGGATGCGAAGCCTTTTACGATCGTGATCCCTCCGCCTAACGTTACGGGTATTCTTCATATTGGGCATGCACTGGACTTTACGCTGCAGGATATCATTATTCGGGCAAAAAGAATGCAGGGCTACGATGCGCTCTGGCTTCCGGGCTCTGACCATGCAGGAATTGCTACACAAACGAAGGTAGAACAGAAGCTTAGAGAAGGCGGCGTATCCCGTTATGATCTGGGCCGTGAGAAATTCCTTGAGAAGGTATGGGACTGGAAGGAAGAATATGCAAATACGATTCGTTCCCAATGGGCGAAGATGGGGCTTTCACTGGATTACTCCCGTGAGCGGTTTACGTTAGATGAAGGTCTGTCCAAGGCCGTTCGTGAAGTCTTTGTTAAGCTGTACGAGAAAGGGCTCATTTACCGCGGTAAACGCATTATTAACTGGGATCCTGCAGCACGCACGGCCTTGTCAGACATTGAGGTTGAATACAAAGAGGTACAGGGACATTTGTACCATTTGAAATATGAGCTGAAAGACGGAAGCGGCTCGATCACGGTTGCGACAACACGTCCGGAAACGATGCTTGGAGATACCGCTGTTGCTGTACATCCCGAAGATGAGCGTTATAAGGACATGATTGGCAAGATCCTCGTGCTTCCGATTATTGGTCGTGAAATACCGGTGATCGCGGATGAGTACGTGGACAAAACGTTTGGCAGCGGAGCTGTGAAAATTACACCTGCTCATGATCCGAACGATTTTGAAGTAGGTCTGCGTCATGATCTGCCGCAAATTACGGTTATGGATGAGTCCGGTAAAATGAATGAAGAAGCCGGCAAATATAAAGGTCTGGACCGCAGTGACTGCCGCAAGCAGATCGTTCTTGATCTCAAAGAATCCGGCGTCTTGATTAATATTGAAGACCACACACATCAAGTGGGCCATAGTGAGCGTTCCGGTGCGGTTGTAGAGCCTTACTTGTCCACACAGTGGTTCGTAGCTATGCAGCCGCTCGCGGAACGAGCCATTGAAGCACAGAAGAGCGGTAAAGGGGTTAACTTTGTTCCTGACCGATTCGAAAGAACCTACTTGCAATGGATTGAGAATGTTCGCGATTGGTGTATTTCGCGTCAGCTGTGGTGGGGTCACCGTATACCTGCGTGGTACTGTGATGCTTGTGGTGAAATTCATGTCAGCCGCGAGGATATGACGGCTTGTCCGAAATGCGGATCGCAAGAGCTTCGTCAGGACGAAGACGTCTTGGATACCTGGTTCAGTTCTGCACTATGGCCGTTCTCTACGCTTGGCTGGCCGGAAGAGACAGAGGACCTGAAGCGTTACTATCCGACCTCTGTACTTGTAACGGGATATGATATCATTTATTTCTGGGTAGCACGGATGATCTTTACGGCACTTGAGTTTACGGATGAGATTCCGTTCAAGGATGTTCTAATGCATGGACTCGTGCGTGATTCCGAAGGACGCAAGATGTCCAAGTCGCTGGGCAACGGAGTGGATCCGCTCGAAGTTATCGAAAAATACGGAACAGACGCAATGCGCTATATGCTGTCGACAGGAATTACTCCAGGACAGGATCTGCGCTTCCGCTGGGAGCGTGTTGAGCAGGCCCGCAACTTTGCGAACAAGATTTGGAACGCATCCCGTTTCGCGCTCATGAACTTGGAGGGCTTTAAGGCAGAGGACATTGATATTACGGGTGAACTGACTACAGCTGACCGCTGGATCCTGCATCGCCTGAATGAAACAGCTAAGGACGTAACCCGTCTGATGGATGCCTATGAATTCGGCGAAACGGGCCGTACACTGTATAATTTCATATGGGACGATCTCTGTGACTGGTACATTGAGTTCTCGAAGCTCTCGTTATATGGTGAAGATGCGGAAGCCAAACGCAAAACACAATCCGTTCTTGCCTATGTCCTTGACCAAACCATGCGCCTGATCCATCCGTTTATGCCGTTTATCTCCGAGGAGATCTGGCAGCACCTTCCGCATGAGGGTGAGACAATTACTTTGGCAGCTTGGCCGGAATTCAATGAGGCCTTTGTTAATGACAAGGCTGTAGCTGAAATGAATATGCTGATGGATTTGATCCGTGCAGTACGCAACATTCGGGCCGAAGTAAATGTACCGATGAGCAAAAAGGTTGAACTGCACATTAATGCAAGTGGTCAGGATGGTCTGAACATCATTGACAATAACCTGATTTATGTTCGTCGTTTCTGTAATACTTCAGAACTATCTACTGGAACAGAGCTGTCTACACCAGATAAAGCGATGACTGCTGTGATCTCCGGCGCCGAGCTGTATTTCCCACTGGCAGGCTTGATTGACATCGATCAAGAGATTGCACGTCTCACGAAAGAAAAGGAGACGCTGGATAAGGAAGTATTGCGGATCGAGAAGAAGCTCGGCAATGAAGGCTTTGTATCCAAAGCGCCTGAGAAAGTTATCGAAGAAGAGCGTGCGAAGCTTGCAGACTATTCTGATAAGCGGACAAAAGTCATTGCACGGATTGATGAACTTCAAAATTAATATAAGACGGCAGGTGTTCCTCACTAACGTAAGGGATGCCTGTCTCTTACTTACTTTATACTTAGAAGGTGAAGCATATGGATCGAACCACTGGCAATAGCACGGCTGCTCCGCTGAATACGTATAATGAGGCGGTAGCTTGGATCAACAATCTCATTCCGTTTGGAATCAGACCGGGACTCTCCCGCATTGAATTGCTCTTGTCTAAGCTGGGTAATCCCCATCAGCATCTGAAGTTTATCCATGTCGCAGGAACGAACGGAAAAGGTTCTACCTGTGCCTTTTTGACGTCAGCCTTAAGACAGTCCGGTTACGATGTAGGTACATTCACTTCACCGTACATTACCAAGTTTACGAATCGGTTTCAGTATAACGGGGAAGACATTCCTGAAGAAACTTTACTGGCACTTGCAAGACGTCTTTATCCGTTAGTAGCGGAAGTGGGGGAGACAGAGCTGGGTTCTCCCACCATGTTTGAGGTTGCGACGGCGCTTGCAATTCTGTATTATGCTGAGGTGTGCTATCCTGATGTAGTGGTATGGGAGACAGGACTCGGGGGAAGGCTTGATGTAACAAATGTCGTAACTCCGATTATTTCCGTAATCACCAATATTGGAATGGACCACACTGATATTCTTGGAGATACGATTAGCCAAATCGCAACTGAAAAGGCAGGAATTATTAAACCCGGCGTTCCTGTCGTCAGTCTAGTAGAGCAGCCGGAAGCGATTCAAGTCATTCGTGAGGTCGCAGAGAAACAGAAATCCACCTTATATCTTGCGGGTGACCAGTTTACCTATGAACAGGTTCAGGTTAATAAGGATGGACAGAAATTGCATTTTAATGGACCGTTTCGTGAACTTGATGTCGAGCTGACATTGCAGGGCAAGCATCAATGTGCCAATGCCGCTGGGGCTTTAATGACACTTGAAGTGCTGCGCCAATACATGGCGTTCTATATGGAAGAGGAAGATTTGCAAAAAGGTTTCCGCCTTGCCTCTTGGGCAGGCCGTTTCGAGAAGGTGTCCGACGAGCCGCTTCTCATTCTGGATGGAGCTCATAACCCTGAGGGGGCTGAGATGCTGGCACAGAGCATCAAGGATCTGTATCCTGAGCGGAAACTAATTTTAATGATGGGCATGCTGGAGAATAAGCATCACAAATTGTATTTTGAGCATATACTGCCACTAGTGGATACGCTTATCCTGACTGAGCCAGATTTCCGACGTAAAATGGACGCGGCCCAGTTAAAAAATATGGTAGAAGAGCTTCGTCCATCCTATGCCAAACCAAACCTTGACATCATCGTAGAACCTTCATGGAAACAAGCATTGAGCTTACTTAAGTTACGGACGGAAGCGGAAGATCTGGGGGTTGTGTCCGGCACATTATATTTGATTGCCGATGTAAGGGCCGCCCTTCTGCATCAAACCGATTCTGAAAAAGGTTGGTGAAAATTTGTTAAACACTTCGGAACATGTACATTTTATCGGTATCGGCGGCTATGGGATGAGCGCCATTGCAAGAGTTATGCTGGAAATGGGATATACCGTCACGGGATCGGATGTCGTATCCCAGGAGCTCACTGAGAAGCTTGCCGCTAAGGGAGCAAAAATATATATCGGGCATACGCCGGAACAAGTCCACGGTGCGGACCTGGTTGTCTATTCAACAGCGGCTTCCAAGGACAATGTGGAACGCGTTGAGGCCGAGCAGCTGAACATCCCTATTCTTCATCGTGCTCAAATGCTTGCAAGGCTGCTGAATGAACGTAAAGGGGTTGCTGTTGCCGGTGCGCACGGTAAGACAACCACTTCTTCTATGATTGCGCTTGTCATGGAGGAGTGCGGCGTAGATCCGACCTATATTATCGGCGGAGAAATAATGAACCTCGGTACGAATGCCAAGGCGGGCAAGGGTGAGCATGTTGTAGCAGAAGCGGATGAGAGCGATGGCTCCTTCCTGCAGTATCATCCTTGGCTGGGTATCGTAACGAATCTTGAAGCCGATCATATGGAGAATTACAACAATGATTTTAATGAGCTGAAGAATGCTTACATTAAATTCTTGAATCAGGTTAAGCCGGAAGGCTGTGCGATTGTCTGTGCGGATGATGAGAACATTCAGAGCATCATGCCGCAGCTCAAATCCAACATTATCACTTATGCGATCGATGCAGAAGCTGATTATACGGCAACAGATATTGAGCTCGGTGATCGCCATATTTCATTTACGATGAATCATCGAGGTGCGCCTCTTGGAACCGTTGAGTTGTCCGTACCTGGTAGACATAATGTGAGCAATGCCATGGCGACTGTGATTTCTTGTCTCGAAGCAGGTATTCCGTTTGAGTCTATTGTGAAGGCAATCGTGAAGTTCAGCGGAGCGAAGCGGAGATTTCAGGTGCTCGGAGAAGCCCGTGATATTCTCATTATTGATGATTACGCGCATCACCCAACGGAGATTGAAGCGACGATCAGTGCTGCCAAAGCGACAGGCAAGCGGATCATAGCGGTCTTTCAGCCGCAGCGCTACACACGTACCTTCTTCCTGCTGGATGCGTTCAGCCGTGCATTTGGAGAAGCAGATGAGGTCATTATTACGGACATCTTCTCCCCTGCTGGAGAGAAACAGATCGAGGGTGTACATTCCTCCAAGCTGGTAGATCTGATCAAGCTCAACAGTAACCCAAATGCCGTATATATTCCTACCAAAGAGGATGTTGTGAAGCAGCTCGAACATCGTTTGCAGCCTGGAGATCTCGTCTTAACCATGGGAGCCGGCGATATTTGGAAAGCAGGCTATGAGCTTGCGAAGGGAATCAAGTAAGATCCTTACCGTTTGTGTCATACCAAGCATCGTTTCTTTAATTAAAGAAACGGTGCTTTTTTTTGCATAACTCCTCTACTAGACACATATAGCTGTTAGAAAGGACAAGAGGAGGGTGGTTAGCCGTGAACAAAGCTAGAATGACATTTCGTTTCAATGAGGACAAGCCTGCTGCCAAGCTCGAATCAGACATCGTAAAGTCTGGCGATGAACGGAAGCTCAGCAAGGAGCGTACAACTGCGAAACATGATATAACAGATCCTGAACCTGTTGAAATGCCGCAGATCACCAACCCGCCGCAGACCGTGACAAGCCTTCCTCTTGACGAGCGGGAAGTAGAAGGGCGTTCTGATCAAGACAGCTTCAGTGCAGATCGTGTTTACGTGGATCGGAGAATATACGAGGATTGGGAAGAGCCTTTTGGTTCTTACTCTTCTGTGCCTATTGTTGCAGGTCATGAGCACTACAAAGAGCCTCAGGAGAAAGACAAGCAGCACCGAGATTCATACGAGGAAGCCGAGGATCAGAACCCATTCTATGTGGATCAAGCTAGTGAGAATTACAGCATTTACCGGGGACCTCGGAATGTATGGAAAATGACGGGATCCATTATCGCTGCAGTCGTTACAGGTGTCATGTTCGGATTTGTCGCCATGTCCATGGTGAATTCAGAGAACACCTCAAACACCGTTTCGCCTGTATCGGTGCCTGCATCATCAGGTGTCACTCAAGAAACAGCTGCAGAGGGAGCAGGAACTGTTCCTGCCGGCACAACATCCGCGGTAACCATTCCAGCTGTAACCTACTATATGCTGCAATACGGGGTGTTCAGCAGTTCAGAAGGTGCCGAGCAAGCCAAAGCTGAGCTGACAATCGCCGGTATAGCGGCTGGGAGCGATCCTTTGGATGAGCTGCGTGTGTACGCGGGAGTTTCCGCCGATCGTGAGAATGCCAAACTGATCAGTAACCAGTTAAGAACGGAAGGGGTGGAGCTGTACGTACGTGAGATTCACCTTCCTGAGATAACGGGCCTTCAGTTCTCAGGTGATCAGAGCACGGCTGCAGAGTTTTTTAGTTCAAGCCGGGCGGTTACAGAAATATTGACCTCTTTATCAATCAAGCAGCTGGGTCAGCAGGAGCAGAAAGCACTGTCAGAAGCGGATATGATCGCTGTCACGGACGCGCATCAGCGCTGGACAGGCACGGTGACAAAGGTCAGAAGTGGTTTACCGGCGGAGAGTGAGTCTGTCGAGCTGCAAATGGAGGCCGCTATGAATACGGCAGTCACTGCAGTTGCAGAATATAATAAAAATCCCTCCAAAGAACATATTTGGAAAGTGCAATCACAGGTCATGAATTATATACTGCTCGAAAAACAACTGCTTGAAATCATCAAACAAGCATAGTATGCGCGCTGATCCGGCACGGGACTGGAAATAGTTCCCCATGCCGGATTTCTGTTTGTACTTACGTCTAGGTTCCCGTATAATAATGAAGGTGTCAAAATATGGCGAGGGAAGAGTAGAATGAAAAAAAACTTCGGAATATTCATCTTGTTTCTGCTCCTCGGTTGGTTGATTGGAGCATCCATATCCAAAGGTTTAGAGCAGTTTGAGGCTCTTTCTTTTTTAACGAATGCAACGACGATCAGCTGGTCGCCAAAGGCAAATTTCGACATCATTAGCTATCATCTTAACATTCAATTAAAGATCAGCCTGCTCAGTCTGTTAGGGGTTGTATTTGCGATTTGGCTCTACCGGAAACTATAGTTTTTTTATAATTACGGAGCTGAATCCAGTACAGAAGCATGAGCAGGAGTAAACACAGACTAAAAAAGATATGTAACACATGCGAATAGCATTATCATTCTCACGAAGGAGTTCATTTCTTGAAAAAGCAGCGGATCATACTCGCCTCCACGTCTCCAAGACGCAGGGAACTCATAGCGACGCTTGGCCTTCCGTTTGAAGTTCGCCCTAGCCACACCCCGGAAGATACACCAGAAGACTACACACCTCAGCAAATTGTAGAAGAACTTGCCTACCGCAAAGCAAAGACTGTCTATGATTCTTATGATTCTGAACTGGCAGGAGCCATCGTAGTAGGCAGTGATACAATTGTCGTACTCGGCGGAGAAGTGCTTGGCAAGCCAAAGGATGAGCAGGATGCTTACCGGATGCTTAGTTCGCTTCAAGGCCGCATTCATGAAGTGTACACAGGAGTGACTTGTATATCGGGTGAGGATGGACGTGTAATTACGCGGCATCGCCGTACGAAGGTGAAGATGAAGCCGCTCGAGCCAGATGCCATTCATGCTTATATTCGGACAGGCGAGCCTTCTGACAAGGCAGGCGCATACGCCATTCAGGGTTTGGGTGCAACATTCGTTGATTCCATCGAAGGATGCTATTTTAACGTTGTGGGTTTGCCGCTCTCCTTGCTTAGTGAACAACTGGCAGAGCTGGGCTTGAACGTGCTGTCCATTGACGAATAGGAAGTCATAGTAACTAGAGAACGGATTCGTTTTTTTATGTGAAAAGAGGGAGAAGATGAGTTCGCCACAGTATATGCTGCGCGACATCCCCCAAGAACAGCGCCCGAGAGAACGCATGCTAGAAGTAGGGGCGGGTGCACTAAGTCATACGGAGCTTCTGGCGATTCTGCTTAGAACAGGAACGAAGCAGGAATCAGCCATTCATATCGCTCAGCGTATTCTGAACGAAGCAGGGAGTCTTCGGAATCTGGTGGATATGAGTGTTGATGAGCTGTGTCAGCTCAAAGGCATTGGCCCCGCCAAGGCAATTCAGCTGAAGGCTGGCATCGAGCTGGGACAACGGGTTATGCAGACGAGATTAACGGAGAGACCTGTCATTCGCAGTCCGAAAGATGCGGCTGATCTGCTTATGGAACAGCTTAGGTATTTGCAGAAGGAGCATTTTGTCTGCCTCTTCCTGAATACCAAGAATCACGTTATTGCCCAAGAAACGTTATCGATGGGCAGCCTCAACGCTTCCATCGTTCATCCGAGGGAAGTGTTCAGGGCTGCCATGAAATGCAGCAGTGCCTCCATCGTGTGTGCGCACAATCATCCGAGCGGTGATCCTGCCCCGAGTCCGGAGGATATACAGCTGACACGTCGTCTTGTCAAAGCTGGTGAAATTGTAGGAATTGACGTTCTCGATCATATCGTGATCGGGGACGGGAAATATGCAAGTTTGAAGGAGCAAGGGTTCATATAATATAATGTGGTACGTTAACGGTTTTTTTATTAAGCGTAAATTACAAGGAGCGTTTTCCTTCATCGCTTCAATCGCTTTATTCTGAATCGGATTATAATGACGCAGCTGCTAAGCAAGTGGCAGCATAAATAATGCAAGCAAAGAAAGGGAGAAAATAGCATGTTAGGTGGCTTTACTAAAGATTTGGGGATTGACTTGGGAACGGCGAATACGCTCGTTTACGTACGGGGAAAAGGCATTGTGGTCAGAGAACCTTCCGTTGTTGCATTACGTACAGATACACAGGTTATTGAAGCTGTCGGTGAATCTGCAAAAAAAATGATCGGACGTACTCCTGGTAACATCCGTGCCATTAGACCAATGAAGGATGGAGTTATTGCCGATTTCGATACTACGGCAACGATGATTAAATATTTCATTCGTCAGGCTCAGAAGCAGCGTTCCTTCTTCCAGCGTCATCCAAACGTGATGGTATGTGTTCCTTCCGGCATTACGGCGGTAGAACAGCGTGCTGTAGAGGATGCTACGAAGCAGGCGGGAGCAAGAGAGGCATACACTATCGAGGAGCCGTTTGCTGCAGCGATCGGTGCAGATCTTCCTGTATGGGAGCCAACGGGAAGTATGGTCGTTGATATCGGCGGCGGTACAACAGAAGTTGCAGTGATCTCCTTGGGAGGCATCGTGACAAGCCGTTCCGTGCGTGTTGCCGGTGATGAGATGGACGAGTCCATCATCCAGTACATCAAACGTCAATACAATCTGATGATCGGTGAAAGAACAGCGGAACAGCTCAAAATGGAAATCGGATCTGCACTTCCTCTGGAATCGGTAGAAACGATGGAAATTCGTGGACGTGACCTTGTTACCGGGCTGCCGAAGACCATCACAATTACTTCAGATGAAATTAGTGAAGCACTTGCCGATACAGTGGGCTCCATTGTTGAAGCTGTTAAAGTAACCCTTGAGAAATGCCCGCCTGAGCTGGCTGCGGATATTATGGACCGTGGTATTGTGCTGACAGGAGGAGGAGCTCTTCTTCGTAACCTGGACAAGCTGCTTGCAGGCGAAACAGGAATGCCGGTCATCGTTGCTGAGAATCCGCTGGATTGTGTAGCTATTGGTACAGGCAAAGCGCTGGACAACATTCATTTGTTCAAATCTAGAAGCAGCGCTGCAATCAGATCTAAACGTTAATATACGAAACATTGAAAGTCACAGCTAAGCAGGCTGCATCCACCCGTGCTGGCCGCAAAGCGTTAAGGCATATCTGCGTAAGGAGATGCAGCTATGCCCAGATTTTTATGATGTTGCTACCCATGGGATAGTAAGTCAGTAGTTTAAGGTTCGCTCAGCTATAGGACCACTACGTACTTGCTTTCCCTTTTTAAGTGAAGCTTATAATCGGCTTAGCATCATAACGAAATAAGGATGTTAGAGGGTGTTGTAACTGTTTAAATGGTTAGGCAACAAGCGATTGTTTATTTTACTCGTTGGTATTATCATTTTTATTGCACTTATGGGCTTTACAGTAGGATCGAGAGCAGGGTTATCACTACCCGAGAAGTTTACAAAAGATATGGTCGGATTCGTGCAGCAGGTCTTCTACAAACCGACCTCCTATATTGCTGGATTCTTCGAGGATATAGCGAATCTTAAATCACTGCAGGAAGAGAACGAAATTCTAAAAACCTCAGTTGCTCAGTATAAGCAAGAAGCGGTGAGATACGGTAATTTGGCAGAAACGAATCAGCGTCTGCAGGAGAATCTCGATTTCACCGAGGAGCAAAAGAACAGACATAATTATAAACTGCGCACAGCCCAAGTCATCAGTGTCAATTCGGATCCGAACAACAGGGTTCTGAACATTGATATTGGAGAAAATGCAGGGCTGAAGGTTGGGATGGCCGTAACGACGCTGGACGGGCTGGCAGGTACCATCAGTCATGTCAGCAACTTTACTTCTACGGTCACCCTGTTAACAGCGCTGGATCCGAGCTCAAGCGATGCCAATGCAATTGCAGCTACCGTTGTGGGCAAGGAAAATGATACTTTCGGTATGATCGAGAAGTATAACCCGCAAACGGGTTATCTGGAAATGACCAAAATCAGCGAAAATTCCAAGATTGCCAAAGATGATGTCGTCATGTCCTCAGGAATTATCGAAGGATTTCCGAAATATATGATTATAGGGACAGTCAAAGAGATTAAGGAAAGTGAATTCGGACTTGCACAAGTCGCCTATATCGAGCCGGCAGCGAACTTTACGGACTGGAAGGAAGTCTTCGTCGTCATTCCACCTGAGGTAACTCCATAGTGGCCGGGCGGAAGCAGTTACTGATCATTCTGTTGTTTGTGCTCTTTATTATTGAAGGGACTGTCGTGCCTTGGATCATCCCGGACAGCTGGCTTCCTCGAATTGGACACAACTTCGTGTTTATAGCCATTTTGTTTGTCACGGTATACTATCATCGCCATTCGGCTCTCGTGCTGGGCATTATCTTTGGCTTGCTTCATGATGTGGTCTACTATGGCCATATGATTGGTCCGTATTCCTTCGCCATGGGGCTGACAGCCTATCTGATCGGCTTGTTCTTCAAATCTCCAAGAGCGACGATGCCGGTCATGATGATGATGGTGATTCTGGGGAGTCTGCTGTTCGATTCGATTCTCTTTTTCACCTATAAGCTATTCCGGCTTAATCAGGAATCATACAATTGGGCACTGCTGGAGTACATGATTCCAACCGTGTTTATTCATTTTATATTTGCATTAATTATTTATGTTCCGCTACGAAAACAACTTGATCGACTAACACGGCGTAGAGTAACGAAGAAGGATAAAGTGTAATAATATCTAACGCTTTTCAGGCAAAAAGAAGGAACTGCTGCGCTTCGGCACGAATGTTTGAGATGGGAGGGACAGGCTTATGACAGTAAAATCGAATCATGTGACGATCAAAGGCATCAAAGATGGCCTGGTATTCCTGATGGATGACGAGTGTGATTTGGAGGAACTGCTGAGCGAGCTTCGCTTTAAGCTTGAACATAGCCATCAAAATATATTGTCCGGTCCCATTATTCATGTCGATGTAAAGCTTGGATCTCGAATTGTGACCGAAGAGCAGAAAGAAGAAATTCTTCATATTTTGAAGCAAAAAGGCAATTTGCTCATACGTTCCATTGAATCTCCGGACGCTGAAACCGATGAGAACAAGGCTTCGGCCCTGACCACCATTACCGGTATTGTGCGTTCCGGTCAAGTGCTTCACCATGAAGGAAACTTGCTGCTGCTTGGTGATGTCAATCCTGGCGGAAGTGTCAGCTGCACGGGTAATATATATATTATGGGTGCACTTCGCGGAATGGCGCATGCGGGAAACAAGGGCAATGAGGATGCTATTATATGTGCATCTTATTTTGCGCCGACGCAGCTTCGAATCGCGGAGGTGATCAGCCGTCCTCCGGATGAATGGGAGCAAAGAGAAGCAGGGATGGAGTTTGCTTACTTGCAGAACGGACAAATGCAGATCGACAAAACGAGCAATATCGTTCGGTTGCACCGTGATTTTAACGTGTTTAAAGGGGTGTAGCATACATGGGAGAGGCGATTGTTGTCACTTCAGGAAAAGGCGGTGTCGGCAAAACAACCACATCGGCCAACATTGGCACTGCACTTGCGCTGCTTGGTAAAAAAGTATGTCTGGTCGATACAGACATTGGCCTTCGAAATCTCGATGTCGTTATGGGACTCGAGAATCGAATCATCTACGATTTGGTGGATGTAGCAGAAGGAAGATGCCGATTGAACCAAGCTTTGGTCAAAGACAAGCGCTTTGATGAATTATATATGCTGCCAGCCGCGCAGACAAAAGATAAAAACTCGGTTACACCTGATCAGGTAAAGGATATTGTGCTGGAGCTCAAAAAAGATTTTGAGTATGTCATTATCGACTGCCCTGCAGGTATTGAGCAAGGATTTAAGAACGCCATTGCCGGTGCCGATCAGGCCATTGTTGTAACTACACCAGAGAATGCTGCAGTTCGTGATGCAGACCGTGTAATCGGGCTGCTCGAGAGCTCACACGTCGGATCTCCAAAGTTAGTCGTTAACCGGATTCGGAATAATATGGTTAAAACCGGCGATATGCTGGATATCGATAGTATTTTACAAGTGCTTAATATTGATCTTATTGGGATTGTTCCTGATGATGAGCTTGTTATCAAAGCAGCCAATTCTGGTGAACCGACCGTTATGAATCCGAACTCGCAAGCTGCCATGGCCTATCGTAATATCGCAAGACGCATTCTTGGTGATACGGTGCCACTCATGCTGCTTGATCAAAAGAAAGGTGTCTTTACACGGTTTAAGAAGTTTTTCGGAATGGGTTGATGCAATTTGCTTCGCAAATGGAAAGAGCTGGACTGGCCGCTAATGGCCGTTCTCGTTTTATTTATGCTGGTAAGTACGATGGTTGTACATAGTGCCATTATTCCAACACCGGAATTCGAGGGTTATGATATAAGGACTGCGATCTTTTACATCCTTGGATTCATCATTGTGCTGGGGATCGCGTTGGTCGATTATCGGGCATTGCTCAAGTATAGCTTCGTTATATACGGAATAGGCTTGATTATGATCATTCTCCTGTTCTTTATTGGAGCAGAAGTGAATGGTGCGAAGAGCTGGTTCAAGCTGCCGGGAGGATTGTTGTTCCAGCCCGCTGAATTGGTCAAGCTGGTGCTTATTCTCGTCTGCGCATATATGCTCGGTAAACGGGGCGGAGAACCGCTGAGATTCAGGGCGGATATTATTCCAGCCGCACTCATCGTTCTTGTTCCTTTTGTGCTCGTGCTGATTCAGCCGGACCTCGGGAATGCCATCATTTATTTGGTTGTATTTGTCGGGATGCTGTGGATTGCGGGAACAAGGTATAAGCATGTGTTGATTGGCATTACGACAGTGCTTGCCGCACTGATCCTATTTGTCACCTTGTTTAATACGTTTAATGATCAGATCAAAGCATCGCTTGAGGAACAGAATCGCTTGCATTGGTATCAGCGTATCAATACCTTTCTCAATCCGGGAGAGGCTTCGAGTGATGATAGACACCAATCCAGCTATGCCATCATTGCGATTGGCACCGGCGGATTGGCGGGGGACGGCTTTAAGCAGGGTGAACTCAAGAACAATCATTTTATCCCGTATCCCTATTCGGACTCCATATTTGTGGTCATAGGTGAAGAGTTTGGATTTTTGGGAAGTGCGTTTGTTCTGCTGATGTATTTTGCACTGATCTATCGTTTGGTTCGAATCGCAGCAGCTTGTTATGATAAACGAGGAGCTTATATCATCATTGGGATCGCAACCATGTTCATTTTTCAGGTATATGAAAATGTAGGTATGATGGTAGGGCTAATGCCGATTACGGGCATCACACTACCCTTTATCAGCTACGGTGGGACATCCCTTCTCATCAATATGCTCTGTATCGGAATTGTGATGAGCATCAAGCTGCATCAGGATAAGTACGATTTGCAAAATAATGAAACTACAACGACAACAGCACCTGGGCTTTAGAGCCCATGGTGCTTTTTTTGTATGCACGTTCGAAGGCTTGTTCATATTTGCTCGTCCCTATTCATAAGATGTAACAGTTAGAGTGAATCCTCACAAGGAGGACAATAGGGATGAACATTAAAGCCAATATTAAACAGCGGAGACAGGAACGGATCCGACAGCTTCTTGATGTAGAAGATACCCGCGAGAAACAGAGCTTAAAGACCATAGAACATGGACGACCTATAGACAGGAGAAGGGTGCCGCAGGCAGAACAGCAGCCTCCCTTTTTTCAATCGGTTGACGAAACAGATATAAACACAGCTGAGCGAGATCCTGAGCTGTTATGGAAGAAGGATCGCAGAAGATGGGTAGAGGATGAGACTTATTACGATGGTCCGGATCAACAGCCCCGTTTTCTGAACGGACTGCTTAAGCGGATTGTGATCAGCGGCATATTATTTGGTGCGATCTGGGGTGCGTTTCAGTGGGATGCTCCGTTTTTGGAAAGAGCCAAGTTTTTTGTGGCAGACAGCCTTCATCAAGAAATGGATTTTCAAGCAGCGGCAGCCTGGTACACAGATCATTTCGGCGGCACCCCTTCTTTTTTGCCGATCTTTCAAGATGATGGTGCATCCCCGCTGAAAGTGACGGCTTCCCGTAAATTGTCTCCTCCCATTGCAGGCACAATTGCTCAGCCCTTTGCTATAACAATGGAAGGGGTGGAGATTGTACCTAATTCTGAAGGTGGAGGCGTTTTTCAAGTTGATAGCATTGATGCAGGACGAGTTATCCAGGTAATTAACAACCCCGAGACAGGTACGACGGTAGTTGTTCAGCATACAGGCGGGCTGACAGGCATTTACGGACGTCTTGCGGAAACTAAGCTGGAAACAGGCTCTTGGGTTGAAGAAGGCGGGCAGATCGGTCAGATCCCAGCAGGCACATTAGCGCATGATAAGACTTTGTACTTTGCAGTAAAGGATGGGGACACCTATATTGATCCAGCGGAAGTGATTGCTTTTGATTAATGTAATGGGGATCCGGCTATCCCTGCATCCGGTATTTGTTCTTGTTATGATGCTCTCTGTCGTAACAGGGCGATTTATTGAGCTGTTAACGTTATTTGCCATCGTGTTTATCCATGAGCTTGGTCATGCAAGCTGCGCTTTGTTACTGGGGATTCGGGTTACCTCTATTCAGATGCTTCCTTTTGGGGGAGTGGCAACGATTGAGGACCGGGGGGATTTGACGGCCAGAAAAGAGATCCTGATCTCACTTGCGGGTCCCTTCCAAAATGTATTGATGATTGCAGCCGCCTATGCGATGAATGCCACAGGGATGTGGGATGGACAGTTTCTGGATTATTTTATTTCCTCAAACCTCATCATTGCCTTATTTAATTTGCTGCCGATTCTGCCATTGGATGGAGGCAAGATCGTACAAGCCTTGCTGAGTATATTTCTACCCTATCACAGGACACTGCTCGTTACTTATAAAATAAGTATCATGTTCAGTGCAATGATGCTGACCTACGCATTTTTGCCGCTGATGAGGGGACAGGAAATGGTGGATCTGAGCGTAGCTATGATGGGCTCCTTTCTCCTTTATGCCAACATCGTGGATTATCGGAATATCCCTTATCGATTCGTACGCTTTTTGATGAACAGGGATATTCTTTTTTCAGTCCATGCCTCTTCCGGGAGCTTGGCTCAACCAATAATTTCGATGCCAGCGAAACCTTTGGACAATATCTTGCGTTTATTTAAGAGAGAGAAATATCATATGATATACGTGATGGACAAGCATGGGAATATTGTTGGCGTTCTGCCAGAGCAGCGCATAATCAAGTCGTATTTTGATAAAAGAACGTAATTTACAAAATAGGAGAGCGCAAACGAATGCCACTATCTTCTCTCTAAAAGAGTACTCTAGAGGTGAAGCCATGAAGCAAACGATTGTGAACTGTGAACCAAATCTGATTCGAATGGCTCTTCTGGAGGAAGGTAAAGTAGTTGAATACGCAGCGGAACGGGCGGGTGAAAGAGGACTGCTCGGTTCCTTTTTTAAGGGACGTGTAGTCAATGTGCTTCCAGGTATGCAGGCGGCGTTTGTTGATATCGGGCAGAAGAAAAATGCCTTTTTATATATCGATGATGTACTGCATCCCAACCTGGACAAGCAGCCTAAGATCAAGCCGGCCATTACAGAGCTACTTTCCGTGGGTCAGGATATTGTTGTTCAGGTGTTCAAGGAGCCGGTAGGTGGAAAAGGGGCAAGAGTCACAACGCACTATGCACTGCCCGGTCGCTGGATCGTTTATATGCCGATGGCGGGATATATAGCGGTATCCAAGAAAATTGCAAAAGAAGGTGAGCGATCTCGTCTCAAAAGTATTGCTGAGCGTTGTAAACGGGATGAAGAGGGTATGATTATACGAACGGTTTCTGAGCATGAAAGTTTGGAAGCGATTGAAGGTGATGTCATTCAGCTGCGCAAGGTGTGGCAGAGGATTGAGCAAAAAGCCAGCATGAACAATGCTCCGCGGCTGCTGCATCAGGATCTCAGCATTCTGCAAAGATTCATTCGGGACAGTTATACGGTTCATAGTGATGAATTTGTAATTGATAACGAGCATCAGGCGAGAGAAGCGAAGCTGTTCTATCAGGATGTCGCTTTGAATGGAGTGCCTCATTTTCATATTTATCGCGGGGATAAGCCTGTTTTTGAAGCATATGGAGTTCAGGAGCAACTGGTAAGGGACTTTAAGAGAAAGGTGTGGCTTGAAGGCGGCGGCTATGTCGTCATTGATCATACCGAAGCTCTGACCGTCATTGATGTCAACACGGGTAAGTATATAGGTGGTCGAAATCTGGAAGAGACGGTAACGAAGACGAATCTTCAAGCAGCGATTGAAATCGCCAGATTAATCAGACTCCGAGATATCGGAGGAATCATCATTATTGATTTTATAGACATGGAATTCGATCGACATCGGGATGAGGTTATGCTGACACTCGAGCGGGAGCTTCAGAAGGATCGCACTAAATCTCACGTAGTAGGATGGACAAGGCTCGGTCTGCTGGAGCTTACCCGCAAGAAGGTAAGGGAAGAGAGCAGCCTGGTGCTGGAGTGATTATTGCAAAATGATTGATTTCAGAATAGACTCATGATATAATCTTCAGGTATGTGTTTAGTATTAAGTTGCTGCACATGCTGTAACCGCTCCGATCGGGTAGAAGCATTCTGCTTTTTGAGGCAGGATCACCTGGATTAGGCGAGTCTGAGACATGAGGAGGTGCAAGCAAATGTACGCAATTATTGAAACTGGTGGTAAACAGTACAAAGTTCAAGAAGGCGATGTTCTTTTCATCGAGAAATTGAACGCTGCAGACGGTGAAACAGTAACGTTTGACCGCGTGTTGGCTGTTTCTAACGACAATGGTTTGACTGCAGGTACACCGGTTGTTGCCGGCGCAACTGTAACAGCGACTGTTGAGAAGCATGGCAAAGGCCAAAAGGTTGTTGTATACAAATACAAGCCTAAGAAGAACTACCATGTGAAACAAGGTCATCGTCAACCTTACACTAAAGTAACTATCGGCAAAATCCAAGCGTAAGTGGGTGTAAACAGTGATTACTGTACACATCTTTCGTTTGAGTGACGGCAGCATTCGTGGCTTTTCCGTGAAAGGTCATGCGAATTATGCTAAAGCTGGTGAAGATATTGTATGTGCGGGAGTTTCCGCAGTGACGGTTGGTACGGTCAATTCGATTGAGACACTTACAGGTGTTGAGCTCGATGCCGAGATGGAGCATGGCTTTCTGAGCGCATATGTTCCTGAAGGAGCCAAGTTGTCAGACGATATTCGTTCCCAGGTTCAGTTGCTGCTTGAATCACTTGTGGTGATGCTGAAATCGATCGTCGATTCGTACGGAAAGTATATTCAGATAAAGCAGCATAATAACTAAAGAAGGAGGTAGACTACAATGTTAAAATTGGATCTTCAGTTGTTCGCATCCAAAAAAGGTGTGGGTTCCACAAAGAATGGTCGTGATTCCCAGTCCAAACGTCTTGGCGTTAAGCGTGCAGACGGTCAGGCAGTGTCTGGCGGAAGCATCCTCGTTCGTCAACGTGGTACTAAAATCCACCCAGGAACGAACGTAGGAATCGGTAAAGACGATACTTTGTTTGCGAAAGTAGACGGCGTTGTTAAATTTGAACGTTGGGGCCGCGATCGTAAAAAAGTGAGCGTCTACCCTATTGAAGTTGCTCCTGTAGCAGCTGCAGTAGAAGCGTAATAGGCATTTCGCCTAAGGAGCCTTCGGCATGTTTGCCGAAGGCTTTTTTTATTCAGACCATCACTTCACCTGGGCTCGTGTTTCAACTGAGCGGAGATGTTTTTTGTTTTTTGGTACTGTTTGGCAACTTCGTCTGTGATATACTGCCTTTATGACCTTTATATTATAATGGGGTTAACATTGATGAACGGGGAGAAGTCATGAATTACTGGAAAAAAGTGCCCTTAGCGGTATCTTGTTCGGTCATATTTCCGTTAGTTTTGGTGATCATCTCTAAGACTCTGATCTCTTGTATTTTGCTTGCGTTATGGTTAGGAGTTGTCCTTTATTATGTCTTTAAGGCTGTGGACAAGCAGCTCGAAGAGCAGCGCCGCCAAACGCAGCAGAGAATGGAAGATACAGCGATATCCGTGTTAAATCATCATAGACATGATTGGATGAATGACCTCCAGGTGTTGTATGGATATATTCGTCTAGGAAAGAATGATAAATCAATACAAACGGTGGAAAGAATAAAGGAGAGAATGACGGAAGAGAGCAAGATTTCCAAGCTGGGTGTGCCGTCTCTCATCTTTTATTTGCAGTCGTATAGAATAAGCGGCAGTCTTGTTGTTCTAAGTGTGGAAGTGGAGGACGGATTGCGGCTGGATACCTTGATTTCTCCCGAGGACGGTGAGATGCTGACAGGGACGATTGCGGATACAGTCAGGGCTTATCAGTTCAGCAACCGATCGTCTTGGGGAGAAATTCGTCACCTGTTAATTCGTTTTGGTCAGGATCAAGGGGATGTTATTGTACGTTTCGAGGGAGAGAGAATAGCATCTGAATCAGAAGCATGGAGTAATTTGTACACGATGAAGCAAGGAACCAAGGTGATAGCGGAGCCGCCTGCAACAGGGGATGCGCTCATTCAATTCCGTGTGACTTGTGGGATATAAGGAAGGGATAATCATGTTTGTAGATAAAGCGAAGATTTATGTTAAAGGCGGGGACGGCGGAGATGGACTCGTATCGTTCCGTCGTGAGAAATATGTACCTGAAGGCGGTCCTGCTGGTGGGGACGGCGGCAAGGGCGGAAGTGTTATTTTTCGTGTAGACGAAGGTTTAAGAACACTGATGGATTTCCGTTATCAACGTCATTTCAAAGCAAAACGCGGTGAAAAAGGCCGTAATAAAAGTCAGCACGGTGCGAATGCAGAGGATATGATCGTTCGTATACCGCCGGGAACGGTAGTAACCGATGAGGATTCAGGCGAAGTACTGGCTGATTTGACCCGTCACGGACAGCAGGTCGTCGTTGCGAGAGGCGGTCGTGGCGGAAGAGGAAACATCCGGTTTGCAACTCCGAAGAATCCTGCACCTGAGCTTGCCGAGAATGGTGAAGAAGGCGAAGAGCGCTACATTGTACTCGAAATGAAGGTCATGGCCGATGTAGGCCTGGTTGGATTTCCGAGTGTGGGCAAATCTACGCTTTTGTCCGTCGTATCTGGTGCTAACCCGAAGATTGGGGCATACCACTTTACGACAATTACGCCGAATCTCGGTGTTGTGGACGTAGGAGAAGGCCGCAGCTTTGTTATGGCAGATTTGCCTGGACTGATTGAGGGAGCGAGTGAAGGTATTGGACTGGGTCATGAGTTCCTGAGACACGTTGAGCGTACCCGCGTTATCATTCATGTCATCGATATGGCTGGATCTGAGGGCAGAGATCCGTATGAGGATTTCGTCAAGATCAATGACGAGCTTCGTCAGTACAATGCTAAATTGATGGAGCGTCCACAGATTGTGGCTGCGAACAAAATGGATATGCCGGAGTCAGCAGATAACCTGGATAATTTTAAACAACAGCTGGCTGCTTCTCATCCCGAAATAGAGATTATGCCGATCTCATCCCTTACACGTCAAGGCGTGAAGGAGCTTCTCTACAAGGCAGCAGATCTGCTGGATCAAATGCCGGAAGAGCTGCATGTGGAAGAAGTGGCTGAAGTAAGTGAACGCAAAGTTTACAAGCTGGATAAAGAAGAAGAGGAAGGCTTCAAAATTGTGCGCGAGAATGAGATGTTCATTGTGGAAAGTCCGAAGATCGAGCGCATGATGAAACGAATGCAGCTAAATTCACATGAGGCAATTATGAAGCTTGCGCGTACCCTTCGCCATATGGGTGTTGATGATGAACTTAGAAAACGTGGTGCGAAGGACGGTACGATCGTTCGTATTGCTGATTTTGAGTTTGAATTCGTAGAGAGCAGCAGCTACTATTAATAAATATAACGAAATTTACCGTGGGTATCTTCCTTAGATATCCACGGTTTTTTGGAATATGGGCAGTAAGAGACTCCATTTGTCTATTGCCCTTTTCGATACGATTCGATATAATGTCCACTATATGAATACAATAGTCTTTGAGGAGAGGACGTTTTTGAAAGAACGCTACTATTTAGTACGTGAAGATATATTGCCAGAAGCTGTGGTGAAGACGATGCAGGTGAAGCAGCTGCTCGCTTCCGGTGAGGTGAAAACTGTCCATGAAGCGGCTGAGCGTGTTGGTCTGAGCCGAAGTGCATTTTATAAATATAAGGATGGAATTCATCTGGTCAATCAGCTGGAGAGAGAGCGAATCGTCACCATCTCGATCGATCTGGAGCATGAGTCTGGAATGCTGTCCCAAGTACTATCGCATGTGGCATCTTATGGAGGCAACGTGCTTACCATTCATCAGAGCATTCCGCTTCAAGGGCGTGCCAATGTTGTGATTTCAGTAGAGACATCTCGGCTGAGTGGAGATCTTGGTGAGATGATGGAGCAATTTTCGCAGGTTCCGGGGGTCAAACGCACACGCTTGATTGGTCAGGGGTAGAGGAGATACTTTAGTTACATAAAGGGGATGAGAAGATGAAACCGATTAAGGTGGGTTTGCTTGGATTAGGAACTGTAGGCACAGGTGTAATACGAATCGTGGAAGGGAATCAGGAGGATCTGAGCAGTCAAGTCGGCTCTCCTATCGTTATTGAAAAAGTAGCTGTAAAAAATCTGGTCAAGGCTCGTAACATTACCGTGGATGCGGATAAATTAACAGAAGATCCATGGGAGGTTATTCGTAACCCGGAGATCGACGTCATTGTCGAAGTTATGGGTGGAGTGGAGAGCACAAAAGAATACATTCTGGAAGCGCTGGAACGGGGTAAGCATATCGTGACGGCAAACAAGGATTTGATGGCGCTCTATGGTGCAGAGATTTTGGCCAAAGCAGAAGAGAAGCGCTGTGATGTCTATTATGAGGCGAGTGTTGCCGGAGGAATTCCGATAATTCGTACGCTGATTGAGAGCTTTTCGTCTGATCGAATCACCCGAATTATGGGAATCGTAAACGGGACCACGAACTTTATATTAACCAAGATGAGTCAGGAGGGGGCTTCGTATGATGAAGTTCTGACAGAGGCTCAGGCACTTGGTTATGCCGAATCCGATCCGACCTCGGACGTTGAAGGGTTAGACGCCGCGCGTAAGATGGCAATTCTCGGAACACTTGGCTTCCATACGAATGTTGAGCTTCGCGATGTGTCGGTCAGTGGGATTTCCAGTGTTACTAAAGAAGATATCGCTTATGCCAAGAGGCTTGGATATGAAATGAAGCTATTAGGTATTGCAGAGCGACAGGACGATCAGATCTCAATCAGTGTAGAACCAACGATGGTGAGTCAGCAGCATCCTCTGGCCTCTGTCAACGGCGTATTTAATGCAGTATTCGTTCACGGTGAAGCGGTTGGCGAGACGATGTTCTATGGGGCAGGTGCAGGTGAGCTGCCTACGGCTACCTCTGTCGTAGCTGACTTGGTATCTGTGATTCGTAATTTGAAGCTTGGAGTGAGCGGCCTGAAATCCATCAGCCCTTACAAAGAGAAGCATCTGATCCAAGATGAGCATATTTCTTATAAAAACTTCATCTTGCTGCATGTCGATGACAAAGCAGGTGTGCTTGCTCAAATTACACAAATATTTGCGGAGTACGACGTCAGTCTTGCTTCTGTGGTCCAGCAGCCGAATGAACAAAATCCGGATGCCGAGATCATTATTGTTACCCATAATGCCAGCAAAGCAAGTATGGATAAAGTACTGAAGCATTTTGACACACTTAGTGTTATTCGTAAAGTGAAGAGTGTTTACCGGGTAGAGGGATGAGCTTCCCCGTACTTTTGAGGAGGACCGAACACAATGAAGAACAGCGTAAGAGTAAAAATCCCGGCGAGCACAGCGAACTTAGGCCCAGGCTTTGATTCATTGGGTATGGCGCTCAGCTTATATTCTTATATAGAGATGAAGAGAGCGGAGGAGACCTCTATTTCTCTGTATGGCGAGCATTTAAAGGGGATTCCTACGGATAAGACGAACCTTGTCTATAAAGTGGCACAAGCTGTATTTAATCAAGCAGGAGTCCTTATTCCTGAGCTTGGGATTTCGATGTATTCCGAAATACCTCTTACACGAGGGCTTGGAAGCAGCGCAACTACGATTATAGGTGCTATGGTTGCCGCTAACGAACTTATCGGGTCACCTTTAACCCGGGAAGAGCTGTTCACAATGGCTACGCAAATGGAGAAGCACCCTGATAATGTGGGGGCATCGCTTTTTGGCGGCTTTGCTGTCTGTGCCTGGGACGGTAGTACTGCACATCATATCTCATTTGATCCGCCTGAACATCTGGAAGTGCTTGTCGTTATACCGCGGTTTGAACTGTCGACAACGAAGGCGAGAGAAGCATTGCCAAGCGAGCTTTCATTTCAGGATGCGGTCTATAATATTGGGCGGACCTCACTGCTCGTTGGTGCCTTAGCGAGTGGTCGTTACGATCTGTTAAGTGCGGCGATGAAGGATAAGCTCCATCAGCCCTACCGGGCTGCACTTGTTCCTGGAATGGCCGAAATACTGGAAGAGGCCCCACGCAAAGGTGCTCTTGGAGCGGCTCTTAGCGGTGCGGGTCCGACGGTACTCGCTTTTGTACATCAAGAAGAGCCGGATAAGCAAGGTCTTGAAGCTTATATGATTGAGACCATGCGAGCCCAAGGCATTGAAGCAGATACGATGTGGATCAAGCCAGATCTGCGGGGTGCACAGCTTGTTTCTGACGAGCATCAGAGCACATTTATGGATATCATTAAAGGGGAAGTAAAAGCATGAAACGAGTTGCAATATTACCTGAAGGCACTGTGTCACATGAAGCACTCGATTTTTTACTCGGAGACGAGCCGTATGTAGGCAAACACTTCAAGCTGATATCGGATGTGTTTCGGTCTACAGAACGAGGAGAAAGTGATTATAGTGTTATACCGGTGGAAAATACGATAGATGGATCGGTTAGTCTACATATGGATTGGCTTGTACATGAAGTGGATATCCCTATGCAGTGCGAATGGGTTTATCCTTCTATTCAGAATTTAATTGGCGATCGAGATGAGTTTCTGAATACAGCGGGAGATTTAGATTTTACCAAAATCCGCAAAATCATGTCACATCCCGTGGCGATCCCTCAATGTCAGCAGTTTATCCGCACGTATGCGCCTCAAGCAGAGCTTGAAAGTGTAGGCAGTACAGCAGAGGCGGTAGAAATCGTAAAGAAGAACCCGGGACAAGGCTGGGCGGCCATTGCTACGAGACTGGCTGCTGCGAAGCATGAACTAGATATTATGGCGGAGCGGGTCACAGATCATGATAATAACTACACCCGGTTTGTGTTAATTGGACCGGATGCAGTTAATCTGCAGCGAGCGGCAGATCATCAGAAGACAAGCATACTTATCACGCCTCCGGAAGATTTTCCTGGAGCACTTCATCAGGTATTATCCGCTTTTGCTTGGCGCAGACTGAATTTGTCTCGAATCGAGTCCAGACCAACGAAGAAGAAGCTCGGCAACTATTATTTTTATATTGATGTTATGGAATCAATGGATTCGGTACTCCTTCCTGCAGCGATTTCAGAGATAGAAGCTCTGGGATGCCAGGTTCGTGTACTGGGTTCTTATCCATGCTATGTATATACAGGACAATAATGCGGAGGTGTAACTTGTTATGACAGCAGAACAATGGATTTATCTAGATGGTCAGTATGTTACGAAGGAAAACGCAAAAGTATCCGTTTTTGATCATGGATTCCTATACGGTGACGGGATTTTTGAAGGGATACGGATATATAACGGTAATATTTTTAAATGCAAGGAGCATTTAGATCGGCTCTATGATTCAGCCAAATCCATTATGCTGGATATCCCTTTGTCTTATGATGAGATGAGGGAAGCCATGGCAGAAACCATTCGTCGTAACGAAATGAGAAATGGGTACATTCGTCTTGTTGTATCGCGCGGCTATGGTAATCTTGGAATTGATCCGCTTCGGTGTGAGAAGGCAAGTGTCGTCATCATCGTGGAAGAGCTGTCCATCTACCCGGAGGAAGCGTATCTCAAGGGCTTAAGAACAATCTCGGTTTCGCAGCGCCGCAACATCCCGGATGCACTCAATCCAAAGATCAAATCATTGAACTACTTGAACAACGTGCTTGTCAAAATTCAGTCAAACCACGCGGGTGTTGGAGAAGCGATTATGCTGAATTCGCAAGGTTACGTTACAGAAGGCTCGTCAGACAATATTTTTATCGTCAAGAATGGGGTTCTCATTACGCCACCATGCTACTTGGGCGCGTTAGAAGGCATTACTCGTAATGCTATTATTGAGCTCGCAGACAAAATAGGTCTGTCCTTCAAGGAACAGCCTTTCACATTGCACGATGTGTATGTAGCAGATGAAGTGTTCTTTACGGGCACAGCTGCTGAGGTTATCGCTGCTTATGAGGTAGATGGGAGAACGATTGGAGCCGGTGTCGCGGGGCCAATTACACTCAAGCTGCTTGAGGAGTTCCGCCAAATTGTAGACAAAGACGGGTATAAAGTATTTGCAGAGTAGTGCTGCTCTGAAATGAGCAGATAAGATCCTCTTCTTCGCATGTGGTCTCTTTTTTTAAAAGGGATTGCTGCTTAGAAGAGGATTTTTTTATAAGGAATGATGTCATTTGGGCGGATGCTGCATAGGATGAGAGTAACGAAAGAACGGGCGAATGTCATGCCTGAAGAAACGTGAGGAGGTTTTGGGCCTGTGAAGATCCATATTGTCAAAGAAGGAGATACCTTATATAAGCTGTCCCAAAAATATAATGTATCTTTAGAAACGATGATTAGTGCAAATCCGCAAATTGCAAATCCCAATGAATTAACGATCGGGATGAAAGTCAAAATTCCATCTGCACCGGTAACTCCACCGCCAGGAAATACGATTATTCACTCTCATACCGTAGTACAAGGAGACTCGCTGTGGAAATTGTCTAAAGCATGGGGGATTCCTCTGCAGGATTTAATTGCTGCCAACCCGCAGTTGAAAAATCCGAACGTGTTATTAGTTGGGGAAACAGTGAACATTCCTGCGGGGACATCCGCTAGTAAGGAAATGGGAACGGGTACACTAACAAATCCAACCCACACGGGTACATCTCCAAAAACGACAGTGGGAAGCGAGCAGTATACCGGTTCAAAAGAAGGAATCGTTCCGCTCGATGCATTGCCTAACTATCCTCAGCTTCCTGAACTCCCAACCATGCCAGAAGCACCAGTCGCCCCAAAAGCCGAATTAACAAAGCCGAAATCAACTGCACCCAAAGCCGAGCTAACCAAACCAAAGCCAGAGCAGCCGAAGGCAGAAGTCACTAAACCTGCACCAACGCCTCCCAAGGCAGAAGAGACCAAACCGAAACCAGCGCCTCCCAAAGCCGAAATCACCAAGCCGATTGCTCCTGCACCAAAGCCTGAGATGACGAAACCTATGCCACCTAAAAAAGAATTCAAACCAGTACCTCCACCGCCAAAACCTTTGCCTAAGCCTGTAAAACAGCCTGAAATGGTTAAACCTATGCCGCTGCCTGCACCCGTTAAAAAACCAGACTACGGATATTGCGATCCTTGTTACCCATCACACGGAATGATGATGCCATTTTATGAAGATAAGCATTATGGTAAAGGGCATGTCGGACATTGGCCGGGATTCCATCAGCCATATGGTCAGCATCCAGTTGCTCCAATGGGGTATCATGGTTCACATGAAGGTGCTGTTCCTTATGGTGAACAATCACCTATGGTGCAAGGAGCTTATGATCAGACGGACGGATCTTATACCACATACGAGAATGGCGGATATATTGTAGATTATATGCTTGTACATGGAGAGCCGTATGGAGATTGCGGATGTGGTCAGCCTGTAGCCTTGCCATATAGCTATGATCAAGCGGAATCGGATTGGAAGGCAGCAACAGCTCAGAATCAGCAGCCTGCAATGCATCCGCAAGCGTACGGACATCAGCCGCAATATACGAACTATTACAGACCTAACGAATACGGACCTCAAGTTCCGTATGTGGACTACTACAATAACCCATACAATAATGCTGGTGCACAAGCGGCTGTTCAGAATTTTGTGGACGGAGAGAATGATACCTCCCAACAACAAGCTGGTATAAACTTAGATAGCTTAAGCGAGCTTCCGAAGATTGAGAATGTAGGGTCTTCTCCTAAAGCAAAAACAGCAAGCGGAAAGAGTAAGGGTAAGAAAGCAATGGTATCATCCAGCGCTAGGAAGCGTACTTCGTCCAATCGAAATCAAAGCAGTAAAGGGGCTGGATTAAAAAAGGCTCGTAGAAATCCATGGCTTAAGAGATAACAGTGCTCCTTAGGTTAAGCAGCTCATTATGAGCTGCTTATTTATTTATAAAAAAAGTGTTGCATTAGTTAATAGTATGTGATAATCTATAATTCCTGTCGCGTTGACGGGGGCGAGCGTTAAGTAATTGATAGTTTGATAGAAAAACTTTTTCTAAAAAAACTATTGAC